>NZ_CALXRM010000090.1 GCF_944390845.1 uncultured Brachyspira sp. | reverse complement strand
TGCACTTTTTGCAACTTTTTGCGGCGGGAAAAAGTTGACTAAAAAAATGACAAAGTTAAAAATTTTTGGTATATACTAAAATTTTTATATTAAAAAATTAAATATATTATTTGTACTTTAAAAATTATGCAATAAAAAAGGGGGACTTTTAAATCCCCCTGAATTTCTAAATAAATATTATTTAATTATCTATTTCTATAATATGATTTATTATAACCGCCTCTGTCATTATATCTTTTATTGTTGTTATATCCGCCTTTTCTTTTTGAATAAACTTTTACGCTTCTGTATGGAGGCTCACCATCACTTTTAGTTTCAACATCTTGATCGTTTTGAAGCTCTAAGTGTATGATTCTTCTCTCATAAGGCGACATAGGAGCTAAAGCAACAACTCTTCTAGTCTTTTTAGCCTGCTGAGCAGCCTGACGAGCTATATGTTTTAAAGTTTCTTCGCGTCTTTCTCTATAACCATCAACATCTAATATGATATGTCTTTCTGCATCATCATTAAATTTTTTAGAGGCTATTAATGATATAATAAATTGTAGAGCTTCTAATGTAGCTCCTTTTTTACCTATTAAAACACCAGAATCTTCTGTTGAAATATTAATATAAATTCTTTTCTCACTTTCTTCTTTAGCAGTTACTTCAGCTTCCACACCCATATATTTTAATATATTAGATACTATAGATTGAAATTCACCTAAATTCGTAGAAATTTCTTCATAATAAACGCGAATAATGGTTGGGGATTCTTCTCCGAAACCTAATAAAGTGCGTTTACCCTTATCAATAACTTCAATTCTAACCTGATCCTCTGTAAGATTAAGTTCTTCTAGTGCCTTACTAACGGCTTCCTTTTCTGATTTACCACTAAACTCTTTTACTAACATAGTATCCTCCTTTCTATATGATAAAGTAATATTTTTTACCACTTTGTTAATTGTTTGATTTTTTATTTATTACTTTCTTTTTCTCTTTTTCTTTTTAGTATTTGTTTTCACTTCTTCTACAACAACTTCATTTGTATTAGATTTGTCAAGTTTTGCTGTTATAAACTGCTGAATAACACCAAATATGTTCTGAGCAGTCCAATATAAAGCAAGACCGCTTGCAAAATTATAAAACATAAGTAACATCATTAAAGGAAAAATTGTAGTCATCATCTTCATTTGTGTAGCGACTGACCCTGATGTAGCGGCTGAAGATGAAGGCTGTAATTTCATACTTAAATAACTTGTTAATGCCATAACTATAGGGAATAAGTTAAAGTTAAATCCTCCTAATATTGGTATTCCTGCTGGAAATACAAATAACTTATCCGGTGATGAAAGGTCTGTTATCCATAAAAATGGTGTATTTCTAAGCTCTACCATTGACTGCATTAAATAGAAAAATGCTATCAATAATGGGAACGGCAATAACATAGGAAGACAGCCTCCTAATGGATTAATCTTCTCTTTCTTATAAATAGCCATTATTTCTGCATTCAATTTTTCCGGATTATCTTTATACTGCTCTCTTATACGCTCTATCTTTGGATTAACTAATTGCATTTTTTTCATAGATTTATAAGAAGCATTATTTAATGGGAATGTTACAATCTTAAATAACAATGTAAATAAAAGTATAGCTAAAGCATAATCATTAGTTATATTATACAAAGCATTAAGCATAATATCTAATATATAAGTCAAAGGTCTTAAATTAAGTCCTAAGAAAGATTCTTGGAATATAGATTCATAAGATTCTTCAACATAATATTTAGAAAATAATCTTCTAACTTTAGGACCCATAAATACAGAATAAGTATCTGTTATAGAATCACCGCTTTTTATATTATGTTTAGAAACTAAATTAGCTAAATGGAAATCATTTCTATATTCATTTGTAGAAGGTTTTGAAAAAGTCATAGTTTCAAAAACTGTATTATCAGGCTGTGCTGATGATGAAATAATAGCAAAATATCTATTATTTAAAGTAACCCATTTATCTTGACCTTCATAAACATTATATCTCATCTGATTAGTTCTTATTCCTCTTGAAGAAGAACCGAATAATCTTGAAAATATATTATCTTTTACTATATCGCCTGTTAATAATATTTTTGATTTACCATTTCCTTTTATTAAATATTGTGCTCTAGTAGCATCTTCTCTAACAGAGTTCTTATCAGTTCTATAAGGTCCTATACCAGTACCTAAGAAATATGAGTAAAATAAAGGCAAATCTTTTTCACCGATATTTTCTATAGTTACAGAATTTTTTAATTGATAAGGATCTTCTCCAAAACTAAAAGTTTTAGTAATTTTTACCGGCACATCATCAACAATAGCATTTGCACTATAAGTTACAGAATTACCATTATTATCTAATAATTGATAATCTAAATTTTCAGGTAATGCGACAGAATTAGAAAGATTTTGAAAAGTTACAGTAAATGGATATATACCCTCATAAACTTGTTCAACCATGTCTATAATTTTATTAGTTGCCTCTGGTCCTAAATCCTGAGGATGATAATTTTTCAATTTATATGAATAAAGAGAACCATTTTTAAATGTAGCTATAACATATTCATTCTCTAAAGTTTTTTCATTATTTATTACTGAATTAGTATTTTCTACACTTTGAATTTTTTGCATTTGTGCAGTATTCAATAGAGGGTTAACATTATTGCTTGCTGTATTACTCACAGCTGAGGAATTCGTATTTGTATCTGAACTATAAACAGGCTTCATTGTTTTAGCCTGATAGAACATATAAATGAACATTATTATAGCTGAAAGACCAATTGCTATAACCATTCTTTTATTATTGCTCATAAACTATTAAAGCTCCTTAAATCAATTATATACAACAAAATAAGTATTATTTAAGCAATTAAAAAAGGAAGATGGCCTAACATATAAAATATTATGGTACTGGATCATATATTTTCTTTGCTAGAGGATTACATCTCAGTACTCTGGCAATTGCGAGAAAACTACCCTTTATAGCACCATGTTTAATAACTGCCTGTTTAGCATACTCCGAACATGATGGTATATATCTGCAAGAAGGCCTCAAATAAGGGGAAATGGCCTTTTGATAGAAAAAAATTAAGAGCAAAAGAATATTTTTCATAATTTACGAAACCTTCTGAAATAAATTTAGCAAATCTCTTTTACAATCATTATACGAATGGGAATAGTAACTATCAAATCTATTTATAATAATAAAATAATCATAGCCTACAGGTATCTTATCTTTAGAACTTCTATATATTTCTCTTACTATTCTCTTAGCTCTATTTCTGCCTACGGAATTAGTTTTATTTTTTTTGATAGCTACAGCAAACCTAGAATACAAGCGATTATTCTTCAATAAAAATATAGTATAAAGGGAATTACTTATCCTTCTAACACCATTATTTTTATTGAAGAATACAGTTATATCATTTCTATGCTTTAATCGCTCTTTGCTATATAATTTCAACAATATCCCCTATCACAGTTTTCCATAAGTACTGTTTGATAATTGCTTAATATTTTTACTCATCGGCAGCTGTTAAACGATATCTACCTTTTCTTCTTCTGCGTTTTAGAACATCGCGTCCATGTTTGGTTGCCATACGTTTAAAAAAACCAAATTTTCTTGCACGACGCAACTTACTTGGCTGATAAGTTCGTTTCATTTTGTCTCCTTAAAGATTGTATTTCTTTTTATTTAATTATTTTCATCAAAAAATTTAATACAAATGTACTGAAGTATTGTACTATATAAATTTTATTTTGTCAAGCATATAAAAACCATATTAAAAAATAATATCCACTATAATAATATAAATTTGATTTATATTATTATAGTGGTATAATAGAATAATGAAAAAGTATATTCTCGAAAATAAATTAGAAGATATTACACCTCTAATAGAAGAAATCAGTCTTGAAGTAAAAAAACTTATAGGAAATTCTGAATTAGACTTATTTGCAGCAGCATTATATGAAGTGATAATGAATGCTATAGAACATGGTAATTTGAGTATACCTTATGAAATGAAAAAAGAATGGCTCAAAAAAAATATATATAATAAAAAATTAAAAGAGCTGTTAAAAACAGAAAAAGCTAAAACTACTCATGTTGATATCGTTCTAAAAATTGAAGATGAATATATTAGTATTAATGTAAAAGATCAAGGTCTTGGTTTTAAACCTAAACAGGAAGCCAAAAAAATAAATAATGATGGTTTTGCACGTGAAAGCGGCAGGGGCATAATGATGATTAAATCATATTTCGATGAAGTGAAATTCAACAAAAAAGGCAATTCCATCACACTTATAAAATACCTTCCAAAAGAACAATAAATTACTAAAAAAAGAGATTCTATCTATGGATAAAAATAACAAAAAAATTAAAAAAGTTAAAGATACTAAATTCTTCAAAAAATCTCCTCCTATACAGTTGGATACTGGTTTTGTAAATTTGGAAAGATTTGTTGCTATAAATGAATATGATGACGGAACTTTCTCCAGAGAGTATAATTGCGATATTATTAACAGAAAAGGAAGAGACGCTGTTATTATTGTTCCATATACATATATAGACAATCAAATTCATGTACTTATGATAAATACATTCAGACCGGTTGTATATTATAGAGAAAAAGTGATGACTGGTAAAAACCCTGAGGATATAGATGAACACATTATGAATTTTCTTGAATTCCCTGCAGGAATGCTTGAAGAAGATGAAATGAATGATAAAAATCCTAGCAATGGTATAAAAAAATGTGCTCAAAGAGAATTAGAAGAAGAAACTGGATATTCTGTGGAATTAAAAAATGTTCATGTATTAGGTCATAGATATTATAGTTCTTCTGGAATAATTACAGAGAGAATAAATATTGCAACATGTGATATTACAGGAATAACACCTAAAAAAGAAATAAAAACTGATGGTTCTGTTATGGAAGAAAGTATAGAAACTTTTTTTGTTCCATTTGATAAAGCTATGAAATGGTGTAAAGATGGTGTTATAAAAAATGCCGGTACAGAAATAGGACTTAACAGACTTTATTTCTCAATACTTTATGAACATCAAAAAAAGCATAATTTAATACTTCAAAAAAGACTTCGTACTCTTTTGAATGAAATTAATTCGCTAAAAAAAAGTGCTGAACATTATAATAAATTGATAAGAGAGTTTAAAGCTACTGTTTCTCATGAATTAAGACACCCTTTTACTGAGATTATGGGATATATTAATCTTCTTAAAAAGAACAATATGCCTGAAGAAAAAAGAGAAGAATTCTTTAATATAGTTACAAGAAGCATAAAAAAACTTTATGATACTAATAATAATCTAATACAAATTGCTTTAAAAGATGATGATAGTAATAAATATCTTTCTGAATTTGATGTAGAAGAAGAATTAAACATTATAATAAATGGTTATAAATTCATATATCCTAAAGACATAGAAGTAGAAATGAATATAGAAAAAAACTGTAATATATTAATAGGATACCATGAAAGATTTAGACTTATTATGGAAGGAATAATATCAAATGCATTCAAATTTACTAAATCAGGAACAATATCTATAAATATAAGAACACTTGATACTATAGAGAAAAAGTCTCTTGATTTCTCACCTGATTTATTTAATTATCATACAATGCAAAATATAATTCCAAATGAAATAGAGATAATGGTAAAAGATACAGGAAAAGGAATAAAACCTAGCCAATTAAAAAAGATTTTTATGCCATTTTATCAATGTGATTCAAGATTTGAAAGGGAATACGGCGGCATAGGTATAGGGTTATCAGTTGTAAAAGATTTACTTGACACTATGCAGGGCACTATTACTATAGACAGTTCAGAGGGAGCCGGCACTATAGTAAAATTGAGAATACCTTTTGGAATACCAAGTAAAAACTGATTTTAATTAAAAATTTAAGCATATCCAAAGTGTTAATCAAATTTATAATTTTGAAACGCACGGGAATAAGTAAAAAAAATAATAAAATTTGAATTACGAACAATTCTATATATTTAGTTTTACTCTACGTGCGGTGAATAAACTACAAATTTAAAAAAATTTTGGGTGGGCTGCTAAAATAACTGAATAAATTAAAAAGAAAAATTAAACTATAATCCAGAAAAAATTTTAAAGACTTGAGGGCGGGAAACTGTAATTTAAACTTTATTAAATAAAAGATACTCTAACGCACGGTAAACAAATTTAAAAAAATAATAAAATTTGAATTACGAACAATTCTATATATTTAGTTTTACTCTACGTGCGGTGAATAAACTACAAATTTAAAAAAATTTTGGGTGGGCTGCTAAAATAACTGAATAAATCAAAAAGAAAAATTTAACTCTAATACCAGAAGAAAATAAGAAGCCTTAAGGGGGAAACTGTAATTTAAACTTTATTAAATAAAATATTCATCTAACGCACGGTAAATTAAATTGCAAAAATAATAACATTTGAATTACAAACAATTCTATATATTTAATTCTATTCTACATGCGTGAATAAACTATAATTTTAAAAAATCTTGGGCGGGCAGCTAAAATAACAGTATCAAACCAAAAAACAAAAAATAGCATATCAGTAACATAATAATACAAATAAATTTAGAGGGCGGGGAGTGAGAATAAAATTTATTAAACTAAATAAAGAATATTTTAAACAAGTCTTATATGAATAGTATTAAAGTTTATCATATTTTTTGCAAATGGTAAATGTCTTAATATAGCCATAAGTCCCCATCTATTTTTAAAATAATCAGCATAATTATAACTGTTTATAAATCTTATATGACTGCTTAATTTTTCTATATCTGATGGTATATCTAATCCCCATCTAAATACTGTATTTGTTTCTTTTACTGTTTCATGAAGTTTTGTATTTTTAGCAAAAATTGTAGGTATAGTATCGAATATAAAATGGCAGTTAATAAAGTTTTCAGATAGTTTTTCAATTAATTCTTTTATATAACTTTCTTCTATATACATCAATACCCCCTCAGATATTATTATAACAGTTCCTCTTACTTTAATATTTTTTATCCACCTATAATCTAGTATAGATGATGATATGCATTCATAATTTTTATTATTTTCTAGTTCTTTAAAAAATTGTTTTCTTAACAAAATAACATCTTCAAAATCTATATCATACCAATAAATATTATCCTTTATAAATCTGCTTACTCTTGTATCTAGACCTGCTCCTAAATTGATAATACTAAAACTTTCTGCTGAACTTTTTTCAATAATATCTCTTATTATATCATCTATTATTTTTGTTCTTACACAAGTACCTACTTGAGTTCCTTTAGAGTTTTTGAACTTTGAAAAATCATAATTTATTTCTTTTAATATTTCTATAGATTTATAATCTTTGATAATTGAATCTTCTCTTTTACTTTCTTCTGCTTTAGCCCATAGTGTAATTAATAAAGTTTCAGATACTCCGTTTAAATTAATATTCATAATATAGCTCCTCTAAATGTTAGAATAGTCTAACATTTTTAATTATACATGTTTTATATTTTTTGTCAAATTCTTAAAAATAAAAAATATATTTATGATGCATTCCATTTTAATATTTTATTTATATTTTAAAGTTTTATTTAAAAATATTATTACAAATTAATCATTAGTTAAGCCTTGAATCTGTTTAACGTACGGTAAATAGAATTTGTATATACCTAAACAATTACAATTTGTCAAAAATAAAATCATATTTTGTTTTTAATATCTGTGGCTTTGCTGCGAAACACACAGTCATGCCGAACCCCACTGGTGCCCCAAAGAAGCTATATCCTCAATAAACTCAGATATGCTTCGCAAAGGGGTATATTTTAGCTTAAATTAATAATTTATCTTACATGTAATACTATTTTAATATGATTGAGCACTAATTTTATACTTGCACTTTTTGCAACTTTTGGCAAAGCCCGCAGAGCGAAGGCTGGAAAAAGTTGATATAAATACAATTAAAAAATAATAATATTTGCTTAAGAAACATATAAACCAAACAGTGAGCCGAAACCAGCAAATAAATTTATTTATTTGCTAATTATAGGCGAAGGCGAACATAGCAACAGTAATAAAAATTTGACATAATAAAAAAAATTAATTATACTATATAAAAATACTATTGAAAGATGAGGTACTAACTATGGAGAATAATATCAGTAATGAAGAACAAATAAGAAATAAGTTTGAAAGAATATTCCAATATGAAAATAATAAGAATGCATTTCTTGATTATTTTTATGGAAAGTCAAACAGCTGCCCCACTTTAAGAAATTATTACGGTTATGATGCTGAAGACATTTTTAGGTTTTATTTTGATGAAAATACTAAAGAAGAAGATAAAAAAGCTCTGTCAAGATACGCTGAAGCTATAATAAAAGATATATACAAAGACAAAAATGTTCATATAATTTTAAGATTATCTACTGGCGAAGATTTAGAAAAAGCATTAATAGAAAGTTATAATAATACGTATGAAAGAACTATATATGATAAAAAATATTCTAAAGCAACTTTAGCTAATAATGAAGCATCTAAATATATACAAATACAAGTAAATAATTTTTATAAGTTTTCAGAATTAGAGGCCTATGTATCTAAAGACTTTAATAAATACTTAGAAAAAGTAAAAAATGACAATAAAGTATTATTAAATAAAGAGCCTCATTTATTATTAACTATTTTGGTATACCTCATAAATAGAGATGATGATAAAAGCCTCATCAAACAATTATTAAATTATATAGATTCTCTAAAAATCAATGATGAAGAAACTATATCATTACTTTTTACTATAGTTGATAAAGATAAAGAAGTTTATAAAAGATTAATGAATATTTTAAATAAAGATAACAATATGATTTATTTTCTTGTGAATATATACAAAGATATGACAAGAACTATAAAACTATATAAAAGATTATTTAAAGGATATTCAGAGGATAAAGGCTATTATTATTACACACAAAAACTTATACCTGAATATTTAGAACTATGCAATTTCCCTAAAGAATGTATTTTGTTAAACACAATAGTTAATAATAACACTCTTTTTATTTCATATTTAACAGTAGAAGCAAAAAAATTATATGATGAAGACAAAGAAACTTTTTATAAGCTTTATGAGATAATAGAAAAATCAAAATTAGAAAATTTATATCTTGATTATGCTATGCTTTCATCAATTATGCTTGCAAGCGGTAATAATAAATATAATATAGATACTAATTCTATTGTAGAAACTCTCAAAACAATGTGCGTTGAGCTATTAAAGATAATGCAGCCTATTAAAAGTTTTGATGAAATAACTTCTAAAAGCTTTAAATATGTAAAAGAAGAACCTTACACTAATCATAGTCATTATTTGTCAGCTATAATGTCCTTTGACGGTATAAATGATGAAGCATCAGAAATTACTACTAAATTATTAAAGCATTATGGAATATACGGCAAAATTTCTATTTATGTTTCTATTCAGAAAATATTCTATAATAGAAATATTTTGGAAGCTAAAGAAAAATTAGTTAATGATAAAAAAGTACCATTAAAAGATATTTATTTATCATTATTAGATTCAAAAGATAATATTATCACACTTATAAAAAATAATGCAGAAGAAACAAAATCTATTATGGAAGAAAAATCGTTTATCACTTCTATAACAGCAAATATTAGCGGTACTATATCATTTATTAATTGTCTTTTCAGTGATGAATTAAAAGAACTTATTGATAATAAATTTGATTTTGTTTTCAAAGTTCTCGACACAGCAAAATCAAAAGAAATAAAAAAGTATTGTGTATCAGTAATTAATAATAATGAAAGCATTGTAAGAAGCGAAGTAGAAAAATTAGCGAATGAAGGAAAAGAAGCATCAAGAACAGTTTATAAAGAAATAATTAAATATTGGGACTTACAAAAGTTTGATGATGATTTCCAATTTACAAGCGTTGAAGAAATAGAAGAATATTTAAATAAATACTATAATGAAGGACATGAAAGTTTAATAAAAGATATAGACGAAAATATACTTTCTAATATTTTATTAAAAGATAAAACAACTAAAGCACCTTTAAAAATAGTTCAGTATGTGTTTATGGAATATGTCGCATTAAAAGAGCCTTCAATATTAAAAGACTGCAACAAGATAGCAGAGTTTTTTGATATTGATTCATTTAGAAATGCACTTGATAGTATATATTCTAATTGGCTTAACAACAAAGCAGATACAAAATTAAAAAATATACTTATTCCATATTGTATTTTCCAGCCTGAAGATAAACTATTAAAGTTAAAAGCACAAATTGAAGAATGGGCATTGAATTCAAGAGGAGCATTAGCAGCACATGCAGTATATGCTATAGCATTAAATGCAAGCAAATTTGCATTAGTTTTAGTTGATACAATGTCTGTAAAAATTAAAAATAATCAGGTTAAAAATGCTGCTAAAGATGCATTAAAAAAGACAGCCAAAGCATTAGAGATTTCAGAAGATGAGCTAATAGACAAAATAATTCCAGATTTAGACTTTGACAAAAAAGGAATGAGAGAACTTCATTACGGAGGAGAAGCAAACAGAGTATTTAAACTTCAAATAAAAAATGATTTCACTATCGAAGTAACAGATTCTAATGAAAAAGTTTTAAAATCACTTCCAGCACCAAACAGCAAAGATGATAAAGAAACTGCGGATGCATCAAAAAAAGAATTAACTTTGATAAAGAAAAATATAAAAATGATAACTTCCAATCAAATAACAAGATTAAATAAAGTTTTATTAAACGGAAGAAAATGGTCTTATAAAACTTTTACTGAGCTTTTTGTGGACAACCCAATAATGAATATATTTGCTTTAAAACTTATATGGGGCGTTTATGATGAAAAGAATAATTTGATAGAAAGCTTCAGATATATGGAAGACGGTTCTTTCAATACCTTCGATGAAGAAGAATATATATTTGAAGACAGTTTTAAAAATAAAAAGAATATTACTTTAGTTCACCCTATAGAATTAGATGAAGAACAATTATCAAAATGGAAAACTCAATTAAATGACTATGAAATATCACAGCCTATAAATCAGCTTGATTTATTATTTGAAGAAGTAAAAGAAGAACACATAAAAAACAACAAAATCATTTCTTTTGAAGATCAGGAAATAACAGCAGGCGAAATAATGTCAATGGCAAATAAAATGTCATTTGAAAGAAGCAGAGATATTGAAGATGGCGGAAGCTATACTTATTATGAATTAAAAGATTCTATATTAAATATTGCATGCCGTATAGATTTTGAATATATGTGGTTTGGAATAGAGGCTAACGAAAAAGTAACATTTAAAAATATTGCTTTCCACAGGCTAGATGAAAATGGAAACTGCAATGAAGAAGAATATATAAATCCTTTAGACATTAACAAAAGATTTACTTCATCAATATATGGAACAGTAAAATCTTATTTTATAAAGTAAAGACTTTTATAACCTGCATATATCTTTATTATAAAATATATGCAGGTTTTATAATTTTTTAATGTTTTTATTATTTTCGATGGCTAGTCCTCAAAATAAACTAAATGTAAAAATTGTATGTGTTAGAAACTTAAATTTTTATTATATACTGAAAATTTTTAAGTTTGTCATTTTTTTATTCAACTTTTTCCCGCCGCAAAAAGTTGCAAAAAGTGCAAG
>NZ_CALXRM010000089.1 GCF_944390845.1 uncultured Brachyspira sp. | reverse complement strand
AATTGTTTATCTTTACTTAATTTACTTCGTTTCATACTTAAATTTTAACAAATTTAAGTTATCTAGGACAGCCCCTAAATAAATTACTTTTTAAATATAAAGATTTATTTGATAAAGCAAAAAATGCCAACTTCGATTGTAATTGCGGTTACGGTGTTGATGATTATGATTATTATAATGAAAAATTAGATGAATTAAATTTAGATTCTATAATATCTTACTTTATAGATATTGATGAATCAAAATTGTTATCAAAACTTGTTGATATATGGAAAAGCACTGTAAAAGAATGGGATAAAAATAATTTAGATAAATTAAAATATTATGAGTCACTTATAGAAGATAAAGAATCTCTATTAGAAACTACTAAAAAACTTTTTGAAATGGCTGTTCAAGAAAATGAAAGTAATTGGGATATAGTTTCTGCTTTAAATAATTATCTTAAATCTTTAATTGATGATAATAAATATGATTATGCTTGGCAGTTAATATCAAAGTATATGAACAATATAAAAATATTCGAGATGATAAATTTTATAATATTAATTTAGGCAGACATATAATAGAAAGAGCAGCAGATATAATGCTTAATATAAATAATGAGAAATTAGAAAAAGAAATATGGGCTTTCATTAGTGAGCCTTTTACAGCAGAACATCATTCTTTTTATTTGAAATTATATGAAAAAGTATTATTATGCTGTGATATTGTAAGAGATGAAAAATTAAAAAATAAAATATCACAAGAGTATCAGAAAGAACTAAAAAAATTGAAACTATACTAATTGTATAATAATAAAAAATATATTAATTTTATTGTTATAAATTTATTTTATGCAATCGTTAATAAATTCTATAGGTACGTCCATACGTTTTGCAGTTTCTTCTATATTCATGCCGCTGTCTAAAAAACGTTTGCATACTGATTTCATATTTCCACCAACTTCAATAATATGTTTATCTGGATCATAAAATCGAACCACCCTCTGTCCCCAATAATGTTCTTTTACAGAATGTACATATTCTATATTGTAATTTTTTAGTTTATTAATAAAATTATCAAAATCATCTTCTTCAAAATATATTTCAAAGTTATTTCCTCCAAAAGAAATATTATCTTTATCAATAAAATCTTTATATGTTTCTATTGTTTGTAAAACTAAATTTCCAGTTAATGTTCTATTTGCTCCGAAATCCATAATAACATTTAATTCAAGAATATTTTTATAAAATTCAACAGATTTATTTATATCAGTAACTATAATCATAGTGCTTTTTAATGTCATTTTTATACTTCCATAATTTATATTTTTTGTATTTTTAATTATTTTTTTATATAGCATATTATTTAATTATAATAAAACTATTTAATAGGGTATGAGTGAGATAAATTTATATAACTTTATAAAAAACAAAAATTTGTATTATTTGTGTTATTAGAAAATATTGATTTTTAAAATTGAAATATATTAACATAATAATTTAACATGATAACTATTATTTATCATATTAAATTATTAGTATATTTTATAAATTTATTATCCAGCTATATCGCCGTATTCTATTTGTCTGTCGCCGTCAATATAAACTATTAATGAATGATGTTTAAAATAATCAGGTTCAAATAATATATGCAATGTTGTATCCGGTCTTGTTTCATCTTCATCAAAATCTATTAGAATAGTATCTATATATATTGCATTATAGAAATCTTCTTCTTTTATAGGTATATTAATGATTTCGCCGGATTGGTTTTTATAAGTATTTTCATCAACCTGTTCACAAGTGATAATCCATTCTTCTGCTAAAGCTAAGCATTGTTTGTCAATAAGAAAGTCAACAACATTTTTTTTATGCTCATCTATCCATTTTAATATTTCATTTATTTTATCTAAATATTTCATTAACATTTCAGATTTATTTGCTTCTTCTCCGAAATCTATTAATAAAGAAATTTTTTCATCATTCCATAAATCGCATTCTGATTCATAAGAAAAATAATCATTCTCATAGAAATCTTTTATAATTTTATCTTTCATAACTTCCCTCTTTTCTCAAGTCTTATATTCATATTTAGTATGACTATTTATTAAATATAGTAATATATTATCAATTTTCAAGTTTTTATTTATTTTTTTTTATAGCATTGATAATTATATCGCATACAGCCTCACTATCGAAGTATCCGCTGTCTATAGTTAGATTATAATTAGTCATATTTCCCCAATCTCCGCCTGTGTAGTATTTGTAGTAATTAGCTCTATACTTATCAGTATTTTCTAATTGAGTTTCAGCATTTTCCATTTTTACGCCATATTCATTAGTTATTCTTTGTATTCTTTCTTTATTTGGGGCATGTATAAATACGTTAAAACATTCATAATCTTCTTTTAAAATGAAGCTTGCACATCGTCCTATTATCACACAATTTCCTTGATTGGCTATATTGATAATAACTTCTCTTTGTATTTCAAATATTTTATCAAGTGTAGAATTCCTTACTGTAGATGCAAATGGACTTGAAAAAATTTCTTTATGAAATGCACTGAAAAAAAGATTATCATTAGTGAATTTTTCTTCTTTGGATTCTAAAAATTGTTTGTTTATACCTGTTCTTTCCGCCACTACTTCTATAAGTTCTTTATCATAAAAAGATAGATTAAGTTTTTTTGCCAACATCTCTCCAATATGTCTTCCGCCGCTGCCATATTGTCTGCTTATCGTTATTATTATCTTTTTCATTCTGTTCAACCGTTTTTCTTTTAATTTTTATTTATTATATTATAAAAAAAAAATTTTATCTATCATATATTATTGTAATTTTTACTGTATTTTTTTAAAAAATAGTTTGATTTTTTTTTACTAATTGATATTATATATAGAAATTAATTTTATTTAAAAAGAATTATTTTCATAAATATATATATACATTTGGAGGAAAATAAATATGGCTGCTAAAACATTAGAAGAAGTTTTATATTCAATATTTCAAGGTGAATCTAATGCTGCAAATAGATATAGTGCATTTGGAAAAGCATCTAGCAATAAAGCAATTCAAAAAGTTTTTTCAACAACATCTTTTGCTGAAAAAATCCATGCTGAAAAAATGAGAAAATTAGCTTTGAGAAGCGGATTAGATATGACAAAATTTACACCAGAACTTAATCCAGTTGCTCCAGCTAGCGATAAAGAAAACTTAGAAGCAGGTATAAAAGGTGAAGTTTATGAATCTACTATACTTTACCCACAATTAGCTCAAGTTGCAGTAGAACAAAAGAATAAATTAGTAAGTGAAACTGTAAACTCTTTAGGTAAAGTAGAAACAGAACATGCTAAATTATTCCAAGATATTATAGATAATTTCTTAAATAAACCTGATGCAGAAGTAACTTTCTATCTTTGCCCAAGCTGTGGTAATATCTACAGAGACAAAGCTCCGGAAACTTGCGAAACTTGCGGCGGTTCTGGAAAAATGTTCCAAAAATATTAATGTAATAATCTATAAACATTACTTTATAATTATATCTACAATAATGTTGTTGACTTTATAACAAAAATATGTTAATAATGTTATTGTAGAAAATGTTTAAAAAATAATAATAACGAGGTGAAATATGACTATACCTATAATAATCATCACCTCTGTTGTAGTTGCGTTTATTTTGGGATATACAACCCGTTTTGTTATAGCTAAAATAAAGCTTAACTCTACGGAAATTATAACACATAAATTGCTTCAAAGTGCAAGGGAACAAGCGGAAAATGAAAGAAAAACTATGCTTTCTGAAGCTAATGCAGAAATACAAAAAGAGCGTAGCAGGCTAGAAAGTGAAAACAGAGATAGAAAATCAGAAATTCAAAAGCTAGAAAATAGGGTACTACAACGAGAGGCTAATCTTGATAAAAAATCTCAATACTTGGAAAATAAAGAGCATGGTATTGAGAATAAAATGAAAAAGATAAAAGAGCAGGAAGAAAAATTATCTTTTGTTATAGAGGAAGCTGAAAGGGAATTAGAAAGAATAGCTGGTCTTACAAGAGAAGAAGCTAAAGCTAGCTTGATAAAAGATATAGAAGAAGATGCCAAAAAATCTGCTACTAAAATAGTTGACAACATAGAAAAAAATGCTATAGAAACAGGCGAAAGAAAAGCCAGAGAAATAATAGTTCAAACTATACAGCGTCTTTCTAGTGAGGTTGCTCAAGAAACTTCTGTGACATCTGTGTCTTTACCTAGTGAAGAAATGAAAGGAAGAATCATAGGTAGAGAAGGTAGAAATATAAGAATGCTTGAAACCCTTACAGGAGTTGATATCATAATTGATGATACTCCAGAGGCAGTTGTTATATCTTGTTTTGACCCTGTTAGAAAACATATAGCTAAAGTTTCATTAGAAAAACTTATCTTAGACGGAAGAATACACCCTGCTAGAATCGAAGAAGTTGTTGAAAGAACTAGAAGAGAAGTTGAAGATTCTATAATGGAAGCAGGTGAGAACGCTATCGTTGATTTGAATCTTACAACTATGCATCATGAACTCATCAGACATATGGGAAGACTTCAATATAGAACAAGTTACGGGCAGAATATGCTTCTTCATAGTAAAGAAGTTGCTAATATTGCTGCAATGATAGCTGCAGAAATAGGTGCTAATGTAGATTTAGCTAAAAGAAGTGCTTTTTTGCATGATATAGGTAAAGCAATAGAAACAGAAGGTGAAGGTTCTCATGCTATGAGCGGTGCTGATTTGGCAAAAAGATGTGGAGAAAAAGAAGAAGTTGTTAATGCCATAAGAGCACATCATAATGATGTTGATACACAAACTGTTGAGGCAGTTATTGTAAAAGCAGCAGATGCTATTAGTGCAGCAAGACCTGGTGCTAGAAGAGAATCTTTTGAAAGCTATATTAAACGTTTAGATAATTTAGAGAAAATTGCTGACAGTATAGAAGGCGTTGAAAAATCATTTGCTATACAGGCAGGCCGTGAACTTAGAGTTATGGCTAAAAGTGATATGGTAGATGATATTCAAGCAAAACAAATAGCAAGAGATATCGCTAAACGTATTGAAGATGAATTGAAGTACCCTGGAATAATTAGGGTTACTGTAATTAGAGAAACTAGAGCAGTTGAGGTTGCTAGATAATAAATTAACAAAGGTAAATTAAAAATGTCTATAAAAAATATATTATGTCTTGGCGACGTTATAGGCGTTACAGGACGTTATGCTATAAGAAGGCATTTAGAAGAAATAAAATTAGAAAATGATATTGATTTTGTTATAGCCAATGGAGAAAATGCTGCTAATGGTATAGGCATTACAAGAGATACTGCAGCAGAATTATTTGACTGCGGTATAGATGTGCTTACTTCAGGCAATCATATATGGAATAATAGAGATGTCTTTGCTTTAATAGGTAATGAGCATAGACTTCTCCGTCCATATAATTATCCTAGTGATGCTCCTGGTCTTGGCTATTATATATATGAAATGTTCGATTGTAAGATTGGCGTACTCAATTTGATGGGAAGAACTTTTTTAGATCCATTAGATTGTCCTTTCAAAAAGGCTAATCTTGCAATTAAACATATCAAAGAAAGAACTAATGTTATATTCATAGATTTCCATGCAGAAGCTACTGCTGAAAAAATTGCTTTTTCATATTATCTTGAAGGACAAGTATCTTGTATATTCGGTACACATACTCATGTACAAACTGCAGATGAGAAAATATTATCTTCCTATACAGCATATATTTCTGATATAGGTATGTGCGGAAGTTATAATTCTGTTATAGGAATGAAAAAAGATGCTGCAATTGCTAGATTTGTTACTAAAATGCCTCATAGATTTGAAGTTGAAACTACTAGCCCTATGATTAATGGTATTGTTGTTCAGGTTGATAGTGTTACAGGTAAAGCAGTTTCTATAAGAAGAATAAATTATGTATATCATAATGATATAGTTGAAAGGCAGGAAAAATAATTTTCTTAAGAAGGTTGAGATTATGGAAAATGATAACTCTCCAAAGGTATTTCTTAGACACTTTTTTATTTTTTATATAAAAGTTGCTGTTATTCACACTTTAACATATATTGTTTTTGGATTATTGTTTTCTAATATGTTTGATTACAGTTCTATTTATGATGGTACTGTAATAGCAAATTTTATGAGGAGTTTTGAATCTCCTATAATTTTTGTCGGACCTTTTTTACAGCCTATAAGAGCATTATTTATAGCTATAGCTTTATTCCCAATTAGAAGAATTATAATTACTAAATTTGGCTGGTTTATAACTTGGCTTATATTTGCATGTATAGGTATTATAGCTGCCCCTTCTTCAGCACCTAGTTCTATAGAAGGTGTAGTGTATACTCAGCTTCCATTAAAATTCCATATAATAAATTTACCTGAATTGTTAATTCAAACTTTCGCTTTTTCTATTATACTTTGGGTTGTGGAATTGCTTCCTCATACTGAAAAAGAATTTTCAAATAGAATATTTTTACTTAAACTTTTATTTTCTATATTCTATACTATGATAGGTATATTATTAACTTCTATATGCGGAATAATCATAATGAATTTCTTGGAAATAGATTATTCTAAAACTAAATTAGACAGAGGTATTGTTTCTTATCTTAGTACTATTTCTATACTTACAATAATAATATCATATTCTTTTTCTGATAAAGTATACAAAAATAAATGGTGGTTATTGTTGATTGTACCTTTGATTTTATTATTGTATATAGGTTTCCCTTATGGATATAATTATGTATTTAATACAATTTATAATAATCAAATGGTGTTAATTCCTTATAGTTTATCTGCTGTATTAATGTCTATAATATATTATGTTATCTTTGTTATTCTTTATGGAAAATTAAGAACTAAAAAAAGTAAATGTACAGATTTAATTATAACAGAAGAAGAATCATCAACTGAAGATGAAGAAGAAAAAGAAGATATTAAATTGATAGAACTTAATGCTGATGATAATAACGAAGAAGATGATAAAAATTCTGTGAAATAAGTATAATAAGACATAAAATTCAAAGTGTTCACTAATTCTTCAACATTAAAGCTAAAATGTAGTATATTTTGTATTAAATGTAGTGTAATAAATATATTTTTTGAATTTTTTGTTCATTTTCAATAAATTTTATAGTATAATTAAAAACGACAATATTTACTTATGTCGATTTTAGTGTATTATATACAGTAATAAAGAAATTAATTAGATAAAATGTGAGATTATGAGTAGAGTATTTTTATATATAACAATTATATTTATTAATAGTTTATTCCTTTTTTCTAAAGAAACAATAGAAAGACCAGTTTCTGATAATCCTAATTTTAGTTCTTCAAAATTCAAAAATTGGCTTTTAGTTGCTACTTTTGATAAAAACAATATTCCTAGTTTTAAATTCATTGATAGTACAGAAGATAGATCTTGGAAACTAAATAATTCTGATACTAAAGAATATATGTACGAAGGAAAAAATTCAAAAGCTGGAATGTTTTTTATATCCAGCATGAAATATTATCAGTATAGAGGTTATAATCCTTTATATACAGAAAAAAGAAATAAAGCAAATGAAAATGCTATGAAGCGTTTTTATTTTTATAGATTTACAGGAAAAGGCGGCGGAATAATATCTTTGGATAATACATTGGTAGCAGTAGATATTTATTCAAAGTATGTTTATATATATGGTATTCCTGTAGAAGAAGACAGTGTATTTGGTGTTGATGTGCCATTAAAATGGGGGCCTTCAGATACAGTAGTTTATAAAGGTTCAGTATTGCCTTTTTATAAATATGATCCTGTTGGACATGTAAATGAAGATGGTACAGTTGTTTTATATCCTTTTTATCAGAATTCTTTTTTAGATAAAGAGAATAGATATCAGCCGCTTTTAAATAGCAAATATATTTACAGAAATTAGTCTTTTATAAGTTTTATTAACGTAAAAAGCCATTATTTATTATGAATAATGGCCTTATTTTTTATATATACTGAAAATTTTTAAGTTTTTCAACTGATAGACTTTATATAAATTTTATCTACTTTTTTACCGCATACGCTCTAAGGATTTCGTCAAAAATAATTATTTTTTTTCGTTATTTAATTGCTGTTCTATTTCCGGAATAGATTCTAAATATAGTTTTGATATTTGCCAATTATCAGTTTTTATTAGTTTTAATATGTATTTCAAATATGCAGCAAATTCAGCCACTTTATTTTTATTACATACTTTGAATCCATCACCTGTAAAATATTTTCCTGTAATCCATTCTTGTTCTTTTTTTGTGTAGAAACAATAGAAACTATCTTCTCCAAAAGGAGGCCTTATTACCATTTCAAATATAGAGTTATTTGGAGGTATTATATAGTTTTCTTTTGCTTCTATTTTGTTTTGATATTGATTGTTTGTATAATTATTAAAGTCGTTAGGATGCATTAATATTACATTTCCATCATTTTGAAAGGCAAATATATATATATATCCTTCTACATTAGATCTGAAATTTAAAGTAAAAGATTCTCCTTCTATTATTTCTCCTCTGTTGTATATTGCATTGGTCTTATTTTCTAATGTTATTCTTTCAGCCCTTAAGTTTATATTGATTCCGTTTATTGGAGGCTCAAGAGATTCTAACATTATTTTTGAGAAATAAAATTCTAGGAATCTACATATTTCATTTATAGTTGATATTCCTTCTGAAGGTTTTTTTAATTCATATTCTTTTAATGTTTCACCTGTTACTATATCTATTGCTTTAAAATTATATTTGAGATCATAAAGTTCTTCATCTTTTTTTTCTTCAGCGGCTTTATCAATATTTTCAGTTTTTTTTCCTATGCCGTATTCTATCAGATCTCCCAAATCTTTTATTTCATTTGTTAGTACTATATCATTACTAAGCATTGTGTTTGTAACATTATAATTACTTAATATTGTATTTATTTCATTTGAATTTATAGTTAAAGTGTTGGTATTATTTTGATTATTTGTATTTTTTAATACTTTTTCGCTATCCATTATAATAGCAACACGTATTTTTAAATTAGATGCTACTGTTAAACCTTGTTCTAAAGTTAATTCATTTGTAGAAAATAGTTTCTTTTTTTGTCTGTCTACTGATATAGATGTTTTCTGTTTAAGATAAGCAAATCTATTAACTGCTTTTACTAATTCTTTTCTAAATGGCTCATTAGCTCTTAAACTATGATCTAAATCAATAGTTGCTATAGGCATTCTTTCCCTTGAATAGAGATTTAAAGATATTACTACTATAATAAGTATGTATTTAATTATATTATTCAAAGTATCTCCTAATATTCAAGAGTAGGCATTGTAGAATTTTCTCTTTCATGTATTTTTTCAAGCATATCCATAATTCTTGATAAATCATCAGAACTATAATATTCTATTACTATTTTACCTTCTTTTCCATTTTTATCTAGTACATTAACTTTTGTAGAGAATATTTTTTCTAAATCATTTTCTAATTGTCTTATATTAGGGTCTTTTTTCTTTTCTTTTTTTATTGATTCATTATTATTTTCTGCTTCTTGATTATCTTGAACTGAATTATTATTTTTTCTTTCTTTTACTATCTTTTCGCATTCTCTGACAGAATATCCATTTTCAATTATTTCTTTTGCAAATTCTTCCCTTTGATTTTCATCTTCTAATGATAGTATAGCTCTTGCATGACCTTCTGTTATTTTTGATTCCAATATTAAATTTTGTATATTTTCGCTTAAATCTAATATACGCATAGAATTTGATATAGTGCTTCTGCTTTTTCCAACCCTGTTTGCTAATTCTTCTTGTTTTATATTCAAATCATATATTAATTTTTTATAACTTCTTGCTATTTCTATTGCATTTAAATCTGCTCTTTGTATATTTTCTACCAAAGTAAGCTCAAGCATTTTAGAATCATCTATATTTTGTAGTACTAATGCTGGAACCTTATCCCTGTTTAGGAATTTAAATGCTCTGAATCTTCTTTCACCGGATATTATTTGATACTGACCATCTTTTTCTCTTAAAGTTATAGGATTGATGAGCCCATTTTCTCTTATTGATTCGGCAAGACCTTGTATTTCTTCTTCATTGAATACTTTTCTAGGCTGATCTGGGTTTACATCTATAAGAGATACATCTATTTCTAATACGCCTCTTTTTTCTGCCTCTTCTGCTGAAGTTCTTATTTCATTATCAGTTGATTTTATCAATGCATTCAAACCTTGACCGCCAAGTCCGCCTTTTCTCATCATTATATAATCCTCTTTTATTTCTTTATTCTAATATATTAATTAGGTAACATAATTATATTATTTATTAGCAACTTTTTCAAATTTAAAAACTTTTATTTACTGCTATTTTTTCATTTAAACAATATTGTTTATAGAATGATATTATTTAAATTAAAAATTATAATTATTTAGATTTTTCTATAAATTCTTTAGCGAATTCCTTATAACTTCTAGCTCCAACACAATCTTTATCATAATCTCCTATAGCTTTTCCATAAGAAGGAGCTTCGCTTAAACGTACATTTCTAGGTATCATAGTTTTGTAAGTCTTTTCTTTGAAGAAATTTACAACTTCTCTTACAACATCAGAGGCTAATTTTGTTCTGGCATCATACATCGTAAGAAGTACGCCTTCTATTTTTAATTCTTTATTAAGATTTTCTTTTACAAGAGATATAGTGTTATTAAGCTCTGAAACCCCATCTAAAGCATAGAATTCGCATTGTATAGGTATAAGTACAGAATCAGCAGCAGTTAGGGCATTAAGAGTCAATATACCCAAAGTAGGCGGGCAGTCTATAAATATATATTCATATTCGCTTTTTATAGTTTCTATGGCTTTTTTTAGTTTGTATTCTCTTGCTATTTCATTAACCAATTCTATTTGAGCACCAACCAAATCTGAATTTGATGGTATTAAATATAAATTTTCCTGATAAGTAGGCATTATAGCTTCATTTGCAGCAGCCTGACCTATTAATATATCATAAACGCTTTTTTTCATCGTATCTCTTGTTACACCAACACCTAAACAAGCGTTAGCCTGAGGGTCAATATCTATTAAAAGAGTTTTGTGTCCCATTGATGCTATTACAGCACTTAAATTTATCGCTGTAGTTGTTTTTCCAACTCCGCCTTTTTGATTAACTATAGCTATAACTTTAGACATAAATATATCCTTAAAACTAAAAAAATCTCATTAAATTAGATTGATTATATCAAAATTAGGCATTTTATCAAGTTTTATATATAGTTTTTGGTGTTTTTGTGTATAAAATATTTACATTATATATGTTTGATTTTATGTTAAAATTACAATTTGATTAGATTCTATATTTTTTTTACACTATTGACAAAAAAAATATAATATATATTATAGGGGGGTATCGTATTATTATGGTATAGGAGGTTTATATGATTAATAAAAAAAGGATTTTAAAAATTGTATCGTTAATGGGATTAGTTTCATTAATATCTTTATTCTCTGTTAGCTGTTCTTCTTTGTTTGATTCAGCATCAAAATTTAAACCTTATGATTTAAGAGGTTCTTGGAGAAACATAGATAATTATAATGAAAAATTTACTATTTCTTATGATGGTATATTAACTTTGGGGCTGTCCTAGATAACTAAAAAAGCTCCTTTTGTGCTAAATTATATATAATTTCTAATTGTTTTTCAACTTT
>NZ_CALXRM010000088.1 GCF_944390845.1 uncultured Brachyspira sp. | reverse complement strand
TTGTTTGTTTGTTTGTTTGTTTGTTTGTTTGTTTGTTTGTTTGTTTGTTTGTTTGTTTGTTTGTTTGTTTCATAATAAATTTATCCATAATTTTATAAATTATATAATATAATAAATGAATAGTCAAGCTGTTAATGGAGTTTATTTAATAGAATTATATTTAAATCTTCTATTTTCTGATATGACTCTTCCTACAGCATTCATTATTAATCCTATAGCAAAAGATAATGCGGATAATATTAGTATGCATATAGTAAGTATGGCAGTTGGGAATCTATCAACTTTCAATGTTTCAAAATATTCTATAGTTATACTTATTCCTAAAGACATACCTATAATAAAAAATATAATGCTTATTATATTAAAAAACAATAAAGGTTTTTCTGTCATCATTAAATAAATTATAGTAAATAGTATTCTAAATCCATCTCTAAAAGTATTAAGTTTAGAATGAGAACCTTCAGGTCTTTTAAAATATTTAGCAGGAACTTCTCCTACAGGCAAACGCATTTGTAGTGCATATATTGTTAATTCGGTTTCTATTTCAAAACCTTTAGAAGCAGCTGGAAAACTTTTTACGAATCTTTTTGAAAATATTCTATAACCGCTAAGCATATCATTAAATCTTTTTCCAAATAATGTATTAGCAAAACCTGTGAGCATAGCATTACCAAAAGTATGACCTTTTCTATGTACATCTTCGTCTACAACTTCACGAGAAATATTAAGCATATCAAGTTTTTTATCTAAAAAGTATTGTATATGCTTTTTTATTTCAGATATATCATACTGCATATCAGCATCAACCATAATATATATGTCAGCTTCAATATCCGCAAAAGCTCTTCTAACAACTTCGCCTTTACCTTGATAATTAACTTCAGTAACTATTGCTCCAGCTTCTTTTGCTAATTTCACAGAATTATCTTTGCTGTTATTATCAAACACATTTATTTCAGCTTCAGGCAAATATTTTCTAAATTCTTCTATTACCTGTTTAATGGTTATTTCTTCATTGTAGCAGGGTATTATTACTGATATTTTCATTGATCTTTACCTCTTAATTCTTTAATAAACTTTTTGAATCCTCCTCTGTCATATATAAATATGATAAATGACATTAAGGCTAATATACTAATAGGTATAATAGGATAAATATACCTGTAATTGTAATCAATTGCTGCGGTAAATAAAGCAACTATACTTGCTGTTGCTATTGATGAAAAAGATACAGAAAAAGTAAATACCAATACATCATTTATAAACTCTTTTTTTAGGATCAATAATATGCCAGATATGCAAAATAATATTACTGATATTAGTATAAAGAAAAATACATTTATATTTGGCAAGATAATTGTTAGAAAATTAAAGATTGATTTTTTTAATTCCGTAAATTTTATACCTTGATTTTCTTTATAAAATTTTGTATTTTTGAAAATTTTATCTACTTTTCTAGTTTTTAATACAGTATTATTAGGATATCTTCCTTCATATTGATAATATTGATATTTTGATGTCCACATAGCTTTTGTAAAATTAAACATATGTTTTATATAATTTTGAGGATATTTTAAAATAGATTTTAACAATATTATTTTAACTTCTGATGGATCTGGTGATAAAAATATTTTATCATTTCTTATAGGATCTCCAAGAAAAGGATTTTTATTATATTGTTCAGCAAGATCTTTAAAACTTTTACCCTCTCCCCACCAACTCTCTGGAATTAAAGATGGATCGTTAGCTGGCACTATACAGCCGGCTATTTGTAAATTATATATATGGAGACTAGCTGTTTTATTTATATTTTTTATAAATATTCTTGGAAATATAAAATATACAGACATTAAAACAACAGCATTTATTAACATTATACCAATAAAATAAAATATGTATTTTTTTATTGATTTGATATCTTTAGTTTTTAAATAATCATAAGTGAACCATATTAATATAGGATAAACAGTTACTATGAAATTATGTCTATGTAACATTCCAATAATTAATGATAATAATGATATGATTTTTAATATCCTCTTATTTCTATTTTTCAATGGAGATACAATAATAAAAAATACAATAGAGTAAGAAAATATTATATACAGAGTTGCTACAGAATCTTTTAAATATTCTATATTGAATAAAAATATTTGTGGTATAAAAGAAATTAAAAACAATAATATACTTAGCTTATTTTTTGTTTTAATGTAAATGGAAATAATAATCACTGATATAGAGCAATACCATAAAAATAGGTTAATGAAGAAAAAAGATGACATAGTAAGCCCAATTTTATCAATAAATTTTATACTTAAATCTAATAAAACAGGATCCCAATTATAACTCATATTATATAAACCATGTACAATAGATCTCCAAGTATCAAAATTCTGAAAATATCCAGGATAAAATAGCCAATATTGAAAAGCAAATAATAATATTCCTACAAGTTCTATTTTGTTTACAAACAGATAATCATTTTTATCCAAAGTTTTTTTATATTTCCAGTATTCTTTAATAAGATAATATCCTATACACATTAATAAAATAATAAAAATTATTGCTATATAATAAAATACATCAAAATTTATCATCAAATAATATTTGGTATCAATTTTGTCATCAGGTTTTAATTCTTTAGTGGATATTAAAGAACCAAAAGGAGTTCCGAATCTGTCATTCATTTTAGCTGATTTTATATATTTTGGTAAATTATTCAAATAAGGATAAACATCATAAATATCACTGTTTCTAAATATTTTACTGTAATATTTAATTCTAAAATTATAAGTGTATTCACCTTTTTTTGATGATATTAAATTGAATTCAGACAAATATCCTATTCTATCTTGTTTTCCTAAAAAAGCAGTTATAATTATTATGAATATAAATGCTAATATTGATATAATAAATATATTTTTTATTAATTGCTTTCTTTCTATTAATATGTTATTTAATTTATTTTTCATAAATTACTCCATAAGATACATAGGTAGTATCCATATCCATTAAAATATTTTTTGCAACAAAGATAAATTTGTTTAAGAAAGTAAACTTGCGAATATATAGATTTGTTTGTTTGTTTGTTTCATACTATTATCCATAATATTTAGTATTATATCATAATAAAAAAAATAATCAATTTATTTATTTTAATTACTATATATTTATGTGTAATATAAAATTTTAGATAAATAAGCACAACAATAATTATAGAAAATTATATCTATTTGTTAAACTTTTTATTTCTAAAATTGAATTATATTTTATTATCAAAAACATTTCTTTTAGCTTTAGGCAAATATTTCCTAAACTTTTATATTACTTGTTTAATAGTTATTTCTTCATTGTAGCAGGGTATTATTACTGATATTTTCATTGATCTTTACCTCTTAATTCTTTGATAAATTTTTTAAATCCTCCTCTGTCATATATAAATATGATAAATGACATTAAGGCTAATATACTAATTGGTACAACAGGGTAAATATATCTATAACTTAGATTAATAACTGCTACTGGACTAAATAGAGCTGTAATAATGGATGTAGCAAAACCAGAAAAAGATATAGAAAAAGTAAAAATAAGGTTATCATTTATTAAATTTTTATTTAATAAAATTAATAAACCGCTTATAAAGAATAGAATTATTACTATTAATACAGAAGGAAATATATTAATATTAGGCAATATTTTCAAAAGTAAATTATATATATTTTCTCTTAATTTTGTAAATTTTATTCCGCTATTTTCTTTATACCATTTGGAATTATAGAATTCTTCTCCTGTTTTACTTATTCTATACTTTTGAAAAAATCTTTCTATTTTATAATTGTATGGATAACTTTGTATAATTTTAGAATTGAATGCTGTGTATTTTTGTATCCATAATGCTTTAGTAAAATTAATAGTGTGTTTTATGTAATTTATAGGATATTTAATAATTGATTTAATCCATATTATTTTTATTTCTTTATCATATTTTACTATATTTCTTAATGGATCTGCAGATGTTCTATCTTTTTTATATTGATTAGAAAAATCTAAAAAAGTTTTATTTTTTTGATATAAGTAATCTGGTATTAATGAGCTATCATTTTCAGGAACAATACAGCCTGCTATTTGTAATAAGTAAATATGATTTGAGGCATCTGGTCTTATATTTTTTATAAATATTCTTGGAAATATAAAATATATACCCATTAATATAATGGCATTAATAAACATTATAGCTGCAAAAGAAAACAAATATTTTTTTATGTTAGTAATATTTTTAGTTTTTAAATAGTCATAAGTGAACCATATTAATATAGGATAGACTGTAACTATGAAATTGTGTCTATGAAGCATACCTATTATAAGTATTAATAATGATAGATATTTTAGTAATAATCTAATAGATTTATTATTTATTTTATATAAAATGATAGATAATATTATGGAACAAGATAAAAATAGATATAAAGTAGCTATAAAATCTTTCAAATAATTTGCATTATTAAAAAATATTATATATAGATAACTTATAAGAAATAACAATATCACATATTTATTTTTAAATTTTAAATATAAACTAATTATTATTATTGATAGTCCTAAATACCATAATAACATATTAATCAAAAATAAAGGCATCATAGTAAAACCTAATTTATCTAAGAATTTAATGTAGAATTCTATAATAAATGGATGCCAATTATTACTCATATTAAATAATACTTTAAAAATACTATCATACAAATCATAAAAATTAAAACTTCCCGGATAAAACAGCCAGTATTGAAAAGCAAATAATATTATTCCTACAAGTTCTATTTTGTTTACAAACAGATAATCATTTTTATCCAAAGTTTTTTTATATTTCCAGTATTCTTTAATAAGATAATATCCTATACACATTAATAAAATAATAAAAATTATTGCTATATAATAAAATACATCAAAATTTATCATCAAATAATATTTAGTATCAATTTTGTCATCAGGTTTTAATTCTTTAGTAGATATTAAAGAACCAAAAGGAGTTCCGAATCTGTCATTCATTTTAGCTGATTTTATATAGTTTGGTAAATTATTTAAATAAGGATAAACATCATAAATATCACTGTTTCTAAATATTTTACTGTAATATTTAATTCTAAAATTATATGTGTATTCACCATTTTTTGATGATATTAAATTGAATTCAGACAAATATCCTGTTCTATCTTGTTTTCCTAAAAATGCAGTTATAATTATTATAAATATAAATACTGCTATTGATATAATAAATATATTTTTTATTAATTGTTTTTTTTGTATTAATATGTTATTGAATTTATTTTTCATAATTTTTCCATCATTACAGAGATTGATTAAAATATCTTTTGCGGCAAAAATAAATTTGTTTAAGAAAGTAAACTTGCGAATATATAGATTTATTTGTTTGTCTTATAATATTATCCATAATTTTCAGTATTATATCATGTAGGAAAAAATAGTCAATAATATTTATATATAATTATGGCTTTGTATGCTGTAAAGTAATATATTATATAAAATAATTATCTGTATAAAATATAATAACTTCAACAGATTATATTTATTATAATTTTTTTATTTTAAAAATTTAAGTAATTATAAATTAATAATGAAATAATACTAATACAAACTGTACATATGAAAAATAGTTTTTTATGAATTAGTTTGTATATTAATTTTTTTGTAATATATAAAAAATATAGAAGAAAAAATACTTGTTAAAATTTCAGCTGTTGGAAAAGAAATCCATACTCCAATCATATCAAATATTGATGATAGAATAAATATTGATGGCATTATAAATATAAAGCCTCTTAACATTGATATTATGAATGATGGTTTTGCTCTGTCCATAGCTGAGAAATATACGCATGTGATTATATTATATCCTACAAATATAAATGCTGTAAAATATAAATGAAGTCCTTGAACAGATATTTTTTGAAGTTCTGTATTCGAATCTCTATTGAAAAGTAGGGTTATTTCATTGGCAAATATTGAAGTAATTATATAAACTATTATTGATATAACTGATGATAAAATTAAAGCGTATTTATATATTTTATTTATGTTTTTAATGTTTCCATAATTGCTGCTTATTATAGGCTGTATTCCTTGTCCTATACCAGTAAATATTGCTATTATTACTAATGCTATATTGGCTATTATTCCATAAGCTGCTACTCCTATATTGCCATTGATATTAAGTATTACTATATTGAATGCTATCATAACAAAACCAGATGAAATTTCTGTTATTAAAAAAGATATTCCCAATGCTGATATTTCAAAAAATTTTTTTATATTTATATTTGGCTTAACAATAAAAAAAGTATTTTGCTTCTTTATAAAAATTATTGATAATATTAATATGCTTACAATAGGGGAGAATCCAGTTGCTAAAACTGCACCGAATATTCCCATTTTTAAAGGAAATATAAAAATATAATCAAAGATGATATTGAATAAACTTCCCATAAGCATACCCATCATAGCAAGTCTTGGGTGATTATCATTTCTTACAAATCCCAAAAGCACATTATTAAGCATAAACATAGGAGAAAATATTAATATTACTTTTATATATGTGTTAGTCATATTTTGTATTTCATTTCTGGCACCAAGCATATAAGAAATATTTTCTGCAAAAAGAAGTCCTGTAATTATAAAAATTGAGGATATTATAATTACATAAATTAAAGCATTAGTAAATACAGTATTAGCTTCACGGTTTTGAGTTTTTAGTATTGCATATTTTGTGGCAGAACCCATACCTATCATAAGCCCTAATCCATTTACAAAATTAAAAATAGGTATGGCTATATTTAAAGCGGTAAGTCCGTCTGCTCCTATTCCTCTTGCTACAAAAAAAGTATCTGCAAGTATATAGCATGATAATCCTATCATTCCAAGTATATTTAATGATACATATTTAATAAAAATATTAAGCACATTCATAAAAATACCCCATAATAAAAAAACGTTTGCGTTCATACTTTCTAAGGCCTACGGTATGAATACAAACGTTTTTTAAAAATTTATCCGGCGACAAATTTTTATTTTCTTTAATATTTAATGTATTCTAATTATATATAAATTATAATATTAAGTCAAATTTAATGAAAATATTATCTTTTTTACTTTTTTCTAATCCCCGCCCTTTATTCTTTGTTAATATATTTTGAATTTTTATTTCTATAATCTTTATAGTTTGATTATAAATTCCAGCACCCGCCCAAGGTGAAATTAACTTTAAAATTCATTAAACGCACGGTAAATCAAATTAACAATATAATAAAATTTGAATTATAAATAAATCTATATTTTTAGTTTTATTCTGCGTGCGGTAATAAAGCAGCAAATTTAAAAAAAACTTGGGTGGGCAGCTAAAATAACAGTTTAAATTTAAAAGAAAAATAATATAAAAATACCAAAATAGATTTAAAGCCTAAAGGGTGGGATTAAAAAATAAGCTTTAAACTTTATTTACATTTCCCGCCCTTTATTCTCTATTGATTTTGTATTGTATTTTAATTTTTATTTCTTTATTGTCTTAATAAAAAAAGCATGCCCGCCCTAGTGTTTTTTTTGTATGCCTACACAACGCACGTTAAATGAAATGTTAAATATCATTTTTATTATAATAATAATTTAGCCATATTTAAAAGCTGATTTACCGTGCGGTGAAAAAACAAAAAAATTAATCACAACTTGGGTGGGTAGTGCTTTGAGAGCGGAGGCATTAAGATAATTAAAAATGAAAAATACAAATTTAATAAAAAGCCTATAGGGTGGGGTATGTAATTTGGTTAAAAAGAAAAAGGCTCACTAAATTTAATTAGTAAGCCTTTGAAATTTGTTATTGTTTATGTATTTATTGTCCCATATTCATAGTGCCTAAATACTGCATTATCTGAAGTCTTCTGCTTTCAACATCTTTATCCAAATTAGCTATTACATCATTAGTAGCAGCTAATGGAGACATTATTCTTTTGAAGTCATTGTAAATATTTAGAGCTTCTACAATTTTATTTTGTTCTATATATATATGACCTATAGCATATAAAGCAAAAGCACCATCTTGAGTTAACTCATTAGTATATTTTGAATATGTACTTACAGCTTCATCATACATCTTATTGTTGAGATAAATATTAGCTAAATCAAATTCTAAACCTGTTCTTTGATCTTTACTAAGATCAGGCATTTTTAAAGTATCATTTAATGTATTAATAGAACTTGTTATATCTCCTACATTAGCATAAAGTATAGATATATCTTTATTAACATTAACTAATTGATCTTTATTTCTAGCTCTTTTTTTAGCTTCTAATTTAGCCCATAATGTTTCTTCTATATCTTGTCTGTTTTGATATATATAATTAGCATAAGAAGAATAACTTTCAAAAGTATCCTCTTTCATAGCTTGTTCTTTTAATGAATCAGCCTGCTGTCTTGTAGTTTTAAGCTGAGCATCTATTCTAGCCATAAACTGTTTTATTTGCTGATAAGTTTGATTCTGCTCTCTTGCAGCATCTCCCATATCTTTTCCTCTATGAAAAGTCTTTTCAGCTCTAACAAGAGTATCTTTAGCTTTATTTAAATACTCTGCTTCTTTGTCATAAGGAGTATCTTTAGAACGTGCTAAATATTCATAAGAAGCAGTCAAATTGAAATAAGCAGGATAAATAAGTTTTTCTAATTTGATAAGCTCCTCAAACATTGCAGCAGCTCTTTCATAATTGCCATCCATAATAGCCTGATTACCTACTGCAAAATATACATTAGACATATCAAAACCTATAGTAAGCATTTTATCTTCTTCTTGTTTCTTTAAATCTTGGAACTCTGCTATTTTTTGATTAGCTTCATCTCTTGTCATGCCATTTTTAGCTACATTTCCATTACCCATAAAGCCTAATAATTTTTGATATGTTTTTATTCTTCTATTGTACATATCTATTTTGGCAAGAGAATAAGAACTTACAAATATTTCTCTTGTTAGGAAGTCATAATGAGAAATTTCTTCAGGAGTACCTTGCATAGTATAACTGTTCCAGTAATCCTCTTCAGTTTTAAATTGAGGGAAAGGAAGTTCATACATTTTTACGAAAGTTATCTCTTCATTTCCGTCATATATATTTTTTCTTACAACTGAAATTAAACCTTCATCTAATAAAGCATTTAAATCAGCTGCTAATTTGTCATTCTCATAATCTCTTTTTAAATGCTCTTTGGCAATGTCTTTATAGTCATTAACAGTAAGTACTTTAAAGAATTCTAATTCATCAACCAAAGCATATTTAATAGGCTGAACTTTGAATACCAAACCATAAGCTTTGAAATAGTAATCTCCTATTCTATGAAGACCTTCACGTCTCCAAGCCATATAATAAGGTCTGCCTGATTCTATAAAGTCTTTATCAACGGCATCGCTTATATCGCCAAGCCATCTTCCGTCTGTTTTCATAAGGTTACCATATATTCTTTCAAATACATTACCTTTTTGGTCATATATTTTTAAATCAGGTCTTCTTCTTTCAACCATAGTATAATATACAAGTCCGAATACTTGGTTATCTCCTCCTTCTGTTGCAAATATTGCATTGTCAGGAAGTGAGTTCATCATATTGTATGAATAGTCATGGTTGCTGTAATCTTTTGAGTTATTGTTACGGCTGAAATTCATTACAAATATAGGTATCATTATAGCTAATATTGCTGCAAGAGATATAGCATGATAAGGCTTTAATGAAGTATCTGCAGTTTCCTCTGAAGGCTTCTTTAATACATTTTTTATATTTGTATTGAAATATTCCATATACCATTGAATACCAAAACCTATTATTACAATCATATATAATGTTGCAGGCAAGAAGAATACTTCAACGAATGATAATGTTCTTACACTTGGAGGAGGATTAGTATATGCCATTAAAGATACAGCAAAACTTAAAAGTCCGAATACTGAGAATATACCCATAAATTTATTTTTCTTAAATATTTGGAATAATCCAGGTATTAAGAATAATAAACCTAAAGCAGTTAATTGTGTTTTGAAAATATTTATCAAAGCAGATACTTGTTCTGGGTGAAGTATGAAAGCAGCAGCAATATCATTTCCAGAAGCACCATACTGTTTTCTATGTATCATACTGAATAAATAACTTAAATTTTCCCAGCCTGAAGGTTCATTCAATTGTCCCCAGTTCAAAGGAGGTAAAGCTCTTGCTCTTATAGGCATGTAAGCATATATCATAACACCTACTGCAAGCATTAAAAGCATTTTATAATAAACTATTGATATTCCTGTTATAAAGTCATTATCGTTATTAAATTTATCTATTTTGCAAAGGAAATATCTATAAACTAAGCACCAAACTAATACTAAGAATAAAGGCCAGAATACTAAGAACATACCTTTATATAAAGTAGGGTAGAATGGAGCTTTTAAATTCTGTATCATATCCGGTCTTAAATAAGAACCATTAGCCAATGCAGTGAATATATCGCTCATTATATTCATATCAGCGAAAGGCTTAAATATTATAGAGAATATTGAATCATTAGAAGCTACTCCCGGAGGGAAATATAAATAAGCTTCATAATTCATAATAAATCTATAGTATCCGAAACCTCCAATAAATAATAATACCAAAAATACAAATATTGATATAAATGAAGTTTCTATATGATTGATATATCTGTCTTTATGAACTAAGAATAATACAACAGCTATAAATAAGAGAGGAGCAAAAGCGAAAGGTAAAGTAACATGGTGATTGGCAAGAGCTACACCGTATAGAAAACCGAAAGCCATTAAATGTTTGCTTCCATAATAAGGAATTTCATCGCTTGCATGTTTCCATACATTTTCAAACCAATAAACAAGTATTAAAAGCATAGAAGCTATTTGAAGTATATTCAAACTGTAAACTTCTGCCATAGTAGCTTGAGCCCACATATTATCAGATATAGCAAAAGCAACACTTGCTAGTAATGCTGGTATCTGTACTATTGGAGAGAATCCTTTTTCTATTCTATTTTGTCCTAATACTTTAACCATAATAAGATAGAAGAAAATCATTGCAAATGCGGCACAAGTACCTGAGAATAAATTTGTTCTCCAAGCAATATTTCCTATAGGTATATAAGTAAATAATTTGGACATTAATGTATAGAAAGGATATCCCGGAGCATGTCCTACACCTAAGAAGTAAGCAGCAGTTGTAAGCTCTCCGTTATCTCCTGCTGAAAGTGAAGGTGTTAATGTAAACAAATAAAGTAAGAATGTGAAAAGAAAAGCAACGGCAGCAAATATAGCATCTATTTTTGAAAGATGATAAGGTTTTACCTCATATCTTTTGAAAATAGGTTCTTGATTATTATTTCCTTCTTTAGAGAAGAATTTAGAAATAATACTTCCTGCGTTTTTATTATTTTTAGTGCTTGTTTTTTCTTTTTTTACATTATTTGTTTTTTGATTATTTTGCAGATTATTAATATATTCTTCTATTAACTCTCTGTCTTTTTCTAGTTTTTTTGTGAGTTCATCAATGCTTTTACTTTTATAATTAGCTTTGATGTACTCTTTTTCCAGATGCGAAAGTTTTGCCATTTAGTTATCTACCTCTTTATTAAAATAAAAATTTTTATATCTTACTTAATTATATTGACGTATTTTAATAAATAATTTTAAGAATTAAAAGAAATATTTTTTAACAAGTAATATTTAGTTAAAAAATGCAGTCCTTTTGCTTCTCGCCGTAGGCGTACTTCGTATGGGTCACCACCAAGTAGGACCTATTCGGTAAAATAAGTTGTGTGCGGGGCAAAGCCCTGCAAAAATAAACTATAGTAGATTATTATATAATATAATCGCTTATTATTCAAGAATGTAAAAAATATATTTTTGCATGGGTGCTAGACATATTGCATTTAAGTATTCCTTATCTTTTTGAAGTATAACATAGGTGTATCATAATTT
>NZ_CALXRM010000087.1 GCF_944390845.1 uncultured Brachyspira sp. | reverse complement strand
TTGCACTTTTTGCAACTTTTTGCGGCGGGAAAAAGTTGAATAAAAAAATGACAAACTTAAAAATTTTCAGTATATACCTAAACAACTACATTTTATCAATTTTAGTTTTTTTAATTTTATTATTTGTGACGGCTTTGCCCAACTGCAAATCACCTGACATGCAGCTCTGCATAGTTCATAACAACCAAGTTCTTTTATGACCGAAGAAGCAGTGCAACTGAAAGGAGTTCCGACAAAGTCTGATGTAAGTGTAGCCATGGTATTGATTAAAAGAACATAAAATATACATTACTACATATATAAAAGAATTTATTAATTATAGATAAAAGTACTAAAATGTATAAATAATTTTAGTATTAATCTATATATTAATAAAGGCTACCGCTAATTAAAGCAGTAACCTTGTAAAGAATTTTTAAGAATACTTAATTAATATTAATAAGCTTTCTTATATAAAGCCAATATATCATCTAATGTTACGTCTCTAGGATTTCCGCCAGTACATACATCAGCTAAAGCATCTTTTGCTAATCTAGGAAGATCTTCTTCTTTGATTTTTAATTCTCTTAAGTTAGCAGGAATATTAACATCTTTAGAAAGTTTTCTAACAGCTTCAACAGCTAATTTAGCAGCTTCTTCTTTGCTTAATCCATCAACTTTTTCTCCCATTGCTACAGCTATATCAACATATTTATCTATACAAACAGGCATATTGAATTCCATAACAGTAGGTAAAAGTACAGCATTAGCAACACCATGAGGTATATCAAATATAGCTCCAAGTGGGTGAGCCATAGAGTGAACAATACCAAGTCCTACGTTACTGAAACCCATACCAGCAACATACTGAGCAATGCTCATTCCGTCCATATCTGTCATATTTTTATCTTTAACAGCACCTCTTAAGTGTTTAGATATAAGCTGCATAGCTTTATATTCAAACATATCAGAAATAGTATGAGCACCTTTAGTGATATAACCTTCAATAGCATGAGTTAAAGCATCCATACCAGTAGCAGCAACAAGGCTATTAGGCATAGAAGCCATAAGTTCAGCATCTACTAAAGCAACTATAGGTATGTCTTTAGGGTCAACACAAACCATTTTTCTGTTTTCTTCTTCATTAATAATTACATAGTTAATTGTAACTTCAGCTGCAGTACCGCAAGTAGTAGGAAGAGCCATAATAGGTACGCTTTTATTTTTAGTAGCTGCAACTCCTTCAAGAGATTTAACATCAGCAAAATCTGGGTTATTTTTAGTGATACCTATAGCTTTAGCAACGTCCATTACAGAACCGCCGCCAACTGCTATTAAGAAATCAGCACCAGATTCATTAAATTTTGCTAAACCGTCTTTACAGTTTTTGATAGTAGGGTTTTGCTTAATATCTAAAAATACATCATAAGCAATATTAGCACCATCTAAAACATCTTTAACTTTTTTAAGTACGCCGCAAGAATCCAAAACCTTATCACTTACTAAAAGGGCTTTTTTAAAACCTCTTGCTTTGATTTCAGTAGCAAGTTCACTTCTTATACCTACACCGAAATAACTTGTTTCATTTAGAATATATCTAGCCATAAAAACACTCCTATTATTTTATTTTTTTATAAATATTTCTTCCTTTTTATTCTTTAAGAAGATTTATTTTTTAGTTTTATGTTTTACATTCAAACCATAATTTTTAAATTTTTCTAAAACTACTTCCATTTCACTATCAGGTAAAACAGAATAATCACCTATTCCTCTAACGCCCATATATAATCTAGCTAAATTCTCAACTTCCATCATAACATGATAAGCTTTCTCTAAAGTTTCATCAGTAGCAACCAAACCATGATTTTTTAATATACAAGCTTTATAGCCTTTCATAGCTTCAGAAATATTGTCACATAATTCTTGAGTACCATAAGTAGCATATTTAGCACAAGGAATTTTATTTCCTCCAGCAACACCTACCATATAATGTATAGCTGGTATATAATCTATATTCAATATAGAAACCATTGATGAATAAATAGCATGGTTATGTATTACAGCGTTATAATTTGGATTATCTTTAAGAATTGATAAATGGAATCTCCATTCACTAGAAGGAATTTTATCTTTTTCAGGATTTCCTTCTGCATCTACAAAAACTATATCATCTGGAGTCATAATCTCATAAGGCATACCAGATGGAGTTATAAGCATACCATCATTGAATCTTAAACTTACATTTCCAGCAGTACCCTGATTAACACCATCTCTTCTCATACTTAAACAAGTATCTATAATCTTTTGAGCTAACTCTTTTCTATTAGAATCAGACATATTTATTCTCCTTAAATATTATATTTTTTTTATTTCAAAACTATTAATAACTAAATTTCTCATCTCTTTAGTATCTTTTAGAATTCCTAAAGCTTTGAATTGTGCTAATATATTACCAGTAGCAGTACATTCTATAGGGCCTACAGAAACTTCTAAACCAGTTTTCTCTTTTGTAAGCTCACATATTAATTTATCTCTGGTACCGCCTCCGACAATACATAATGTATTAATATCTTTATTTAATAGTTTTTTAAGACTACTAATGTATTTTGCATAACTTTCAGCTAAGGAATTATATACTGAAGCTATTATAATACCTCTCTGATCTTTTGATACGCTTGGCTGATTAGTGTCTTTATAGTAGCTTAATATTTCATCTTCTATATCTTTAGGATTGTAGAATCTATTATCATTTATATCAATTCTATGATTATCTTTAATATTATCTCTTGCCAATTTTTCCATATCATTAAATGAAATTTGATATTTCTTTTGTAATAATTGTATAGTCCAAAGACCATTTATATTCTCTAAAAATCTTATAGTATTATCATATCCCATTTCATTTGTAAAACCATTTTCAAATGCTTCTTCTGTCAATATAGGTCTATTTAATTCAACACCCAATAAAGACCAAGAACCTGATGACAAATAAGCAGTTTTATCATCTGTAATAGGAGCTGACAATACGGCTGAAGCAGTATCATGTGAAGCTACAGCTATAACATCAAAAGGCTGACAACCTAAATAATCAGCTATTTCTTTTTTCAATACACCTTTTTTAGTACCCGGTTCATTCAATGTTGGTAATTTATCAATACTAAAGTTAATTTTATTTAGAATTTCTTCTGACCACTCTCTTTTACTTACATTTAGAAGCTGTGAAGTAGAAGCTATAGTAAATTCACTGGAAGCATTTCCTGTTAAAAAATATCCAAATAAATCAGGAGTGAATAATAATTTTGAAGCATTATTTACAATATCTGCTCTGCCTTGTATATCTTCATATATCTGCATTATACTATTGAAAGGCATGCAAGATATACCGGTTATATCATATAATTCCTTGGCACCTAAACCTATTTTCTCTAATTTTTTTATTGTATCTATTGTTCTTGTATCCCTATAATTTATAGGATTTGACAATAGTTCACCGTTTTTATCGATATAACCATAATCAACACCCCAAGAATTTATACCTAGAGAAGAAGGCTGTATCCCCATATCTACAACTTTTTTAATACCTTTCAATAACTCATTATACATGTATATAAAATCAGTATAATAATAATTATTAACCTTTATAGGAGTTAAAGAAAATCTATGAACTTCTTCTAAAGTCATTTTATCATTTTCAAACTTTGATAAAAAAATCTTACCTCCAGAAGAGCCAAAATCACATGCTATAGAATAAATTTGATCAATCATAATAAACACACCATTTTAATTATATAGTATAATATAGTAAATTTTTGTTTCAGATTCAATAAAAAAATGAGTTATTTTTAAATAATAACTCATTTTTTTAAACAAATTTATTTTTTTTAAAACAATTTCAAATAAAGCGAATTTTTTTATAAAAAAAAAACAATATAATATTGATTATGCTCTTTTTTTTTACTAAAATATAGTATGTGAAAAAAATTAAAACTTAAGGATAAATTATTCTATGAGTGATAAAGTAATTCTAAAAATGAATGGAATAGAAAAGAGATTTAAAGGTGTTTATGCTTTAAAGAACTTTAATTTCTCTTTAGTCCAAGGTGAAATATTAGCTTTAATAGGAGAAAATGGTGCTGGTAAATCTACACTTATGAAGATTTTATCTGGAATATACAAAAAAGATGCCGGAACTATAGAATATTTTGGAAAACCTTTGGAAGTATCTGGCCCTAAAGAAGCTGAGGAAAATGGTATATCGATAGTGCATCAAGAATTAAATTTGATGAATCATTTAACTGTTGCTCAAAACATATTTATAGGTCATGAACCTTTAAATAAATTAGGCTTGATAGATGATAAGTTAATGATAAAAAGAGCTGATAAAATATTTAAAGGCATGAATGTGGATATAAATCCAGCCGCTAAAATAGGTTCTTTAACAGTTGGTAAACAGCAATTAGTTGAAATAGCAAAAGCATTAACTCATAATTCAAAAATATTGATACTTGATGAACCTACAGCAGCTTTAACAGAATCAGAAACAAAAGAATTATTTAGAATAATTAAAGATTTACAAGTATCAGGCGTATCAATAGTATATATTTCTCATAGATTAGATGAATTATTTATATTATCAGACAGAATAACAGTTATAAGAGACGGTGAATATATAGATACAAAAATAACAAAAGAAACTAATAAAGATGAAATAGTTAATCTAATGGTTGGACGTGTTATATATGAAACACCTAAAACTGAAAGTAAAGTAGCAAAAGATGCTAAAGAAATATTAAGAGTAGAAAATTTAGTTGTACCAGGCGTAGTAAAAGATGTAAGTTTTTCTTTAAAACATGGTGAAATTTTAGGATTTGCCGGACTTATGGGAGCAGGAAGAACAGAAACTGCAAGAGCTATTTTTGGTGCTGATAAATTTGAAAGCGGAAGAATATTTGTTGATGGTCAAGAAGTATCAATCAAATCTCCTGTTGATGCCATAAAAAGCGGAATCGGATATCTTTCTGAAGATAGAAAAAGATACGGATTGGCATTAGGTTTACCTGTATTTGAAAATATGATGATGGGAAACTATGATAAGTTTTCAAATATGCTTATGGTACAGAATGCAAAAGTTAAAGATACAGCAGAAAAAGAAGTAGAATCTTTGAATATTAAAACACCTTCTATAAACCAGTTAGTAAAAAACTTATCAGGCGGAAATCAGCAGAAAGTTGTAATAGCAAATTGGCTCATAAAAGAATGTAAAGTATTAATATTTGATGAGCCTACAAGAGGAATAGACGTAGGTGCTAGAAGTGAGATTTATAATCTTATGGAACAATTAGTATCTATGGGAAAATCTATAATAATGATTTCTTCAGACTTAGTAGAAATATTAAGAATGAGTGACAGAATTCTAGTTATGTCAGAAGGTAAAAAAACTGGAGAACTAGATATAAAAGGAACTACACAAGATGATATTATGAAATATGCTACTATGCGATAATATCATTCACTATAAAAAAATAATAAATATTATGGAGTTTATATATGTACGACATTGAAACTAATACTTTTACTGGCAAGTTATGCTTCAAAGCAAAAATGAGAAGAAAGATTAGAAATTCTTTAATATACATAAAGAAAAATGGTCTTCAAAAATTTCTTACTGTAGTAGCACTTCTTATATTGTATGTATTTTTTGTTATAGCAGGAAGAAACTTCTTCACATTTGATACATTTTCATTGATATTAAGAAACTCATATTTTATTGGTTTTTTAGCTATAGGTGTAACATTTGTTATTATAACAGGCGGTATAGATTTGTCCATTGGTTCTCTATCTCTGTTTGCCGCAATGGTTGGTGGTGTTTTAATAACTAAGTTCCAAGTTCCAATGTGGGCTATTATTATTATAGTAATAGCTGTAGCAACTTTAGGCGGATTTATTAATGGATTCTTAATTTCATATTTCAATTTGCCTCCATTCATTGCTACATTAGGTATGCTTATGGTTACTAAAGGTTTATCTGGTATAGTTTCAAAATCTCAAACTATATACTACCCTACTATAACAGACCCTCAATATGGTTGGTTCAGAGTATTATTTAATGCTACAGAATCTAATTTCCCATCTGGTTTTATAATGCTAGCAATATTTACTATAATATCTGTAATAGTATTAACTAAAACTATAATAGGAAGATATATATTTGCTTTAGGAAGTAACGAAGAAGCAGCAAGACTTTCTGGTATAAAAACTAATAAATGGAAAATAATAGCTTATACTATAGCTGGATTCTTCTGCGGTTTAGGCGGTTTAGCATTTGCTGCTAGTTATTCAAGCATAAGTCCTGGAGCAGGTCAAGGTTATGAATTTGATGCTATAGCAGGTGTAGTTATAGGCGGTACTTCTCTTTCAGGCGGTGTTGGTTCTATAATAGGTACAATAATAGGTGTATACATAATGTCTGTACTAAAAGTAGGTCTTCCTTCTGTTGGTGTTGAACAGTTCTTCCAATACTTTACTATAGGTATAGTAGTTATTATAGCAGTACTTATAGACGTATACAGAATAAAAATGTCTAATAAAGTTAAAAAAGTAGATGTTAAAAAAGAAAGATTAGAACAGTTAGAGGAAGAAATAGAAGCATTCAGAATCAAAATAGACTATATGATATCAGATAATACTAAAGATTATTCTAAAGAAATATCTGAAGTACAGTCAAAAATTAATAATTTAATAGAAGAAAAGAAAAAAATAAAGTAAAATAATAAAAACAAAATAAAAAAGGAGAATAAAATGAAAAGAATTTTATTACTAGCTACTACTTTAATTGGATTAACAGTTATGTTAGCAAGCTGCGGAAACAAGGAACCATACATAGCTGTTGTTTCTAAAGGATTCCAGCACAAGTTCTGGGTAACTGTTAGAGATGGTGCAGAAGCTGCTGCTAAACAAAATGGTGTTAAAATAAGTTTTGTTGGTCCAGAAACAGAATCTGACTCAAAAATACAACAAGATTTATTAGATAGTGAAATTAACAAATCACCTGATGCTATAGCATTTGCTGCTGTAACAGGAGACTTCACTGAACAAATTAAAAGAATAAAAGAAAAAAATATTCCTTTAATCGGTTTTGACTCTGGTATATTACCTGATCAAGCTCAAGGTGCTGTACTTGCTACTGCTTCTACAGATAACAGAGCTGCTGCTGCTATAGTTGCTGAAAAAATGTTTGAAGCTTTAAAAACTAGAATAGCTGCTTTCTCTTCTGCTAATAAAGCTAAAATTGCTGTACTTCAATTAGATAACTCTGATACTGGTATAGGAAGAGCTGAAGGTTTCGTAAACAGATTCACTGAATTAGCTGACGGAGATGCTACTACTGCTGGAAAATATACTTTACAAGTTATAGTTCCTACTACTCAAAATGAAGCTGACATAGCTAACGAAGTTAACGCTTTAAGAGGAAAAAGCTGCTTAGGTATATACTTATCTAATGAAGCTATGGCTAGAGGTTTCTTAGTAGTATACAAAAGTGCTGAACCAGGTGCTGCTAACACTATAATCGGTGATGCTCAAGACGGCGGCGATTTAGTAGCTATGGGATTTGACTCTGGTAAACCTCAATTAGACGCTATAAGAAGCGGAATAATACAAGGTTCTGTTACTCAAGACCCTTATAGCATTGGTTTCCAAGCTGTAACTTTAGCTTATAAAGCTTCTAAAGGTGAACCAGTAGCTAACGTTGACACTGGTGCTAAATGGTACGATAAAACAAATATTGATGATCCAGAAATAGCTAAATTATTATATGAATAATTTTATTTATTCAAATATGGAGGATTTAAATTATTATGTTTAGAATGCAAAATAATTTACCAAAAGTAGGTATTAGACCTGTTATAGATGGTAGAAGAAATGGTGTTAGAGAATCTCTCGAAGACACTACTATGAATATGGCTAAAATAGCTGCAAAACTCATAGAAGATAATATTAAACATCCTAGCGGAGAAAAAGTTGAATGTGTAATAGCTGATACTACAATCGGCGGTGTTGCTGAAGCTGCTAGATGTCAGAAAAAATTTGATGAAAATAATGTTAAATTAACTCTTACTGTTACACCTTGTTGGTGCTACGGTTCAGAAACTATTGATATGACTCCTGCTATACCTAAAGCAATTTGGGGTTTCAATGGTACTGAAAGACCTGGTGCAGTTTATTTGGCTGCTGCTGATGCTGGTCATACTCAATTAGGTTTACCTGTATTCTCTATCTATGGTAAAGATGTTCAAGATGCAGGCGATGAAAATATTCCTGATGACGTTAAAGAAAAAATACTTAGATTCGTAAGAGCTGGTCTTGCTGTTGCTACTATGAAAGATCAATCTTATATAAGTATGGGATACGTTGCTATGGGTATTATGGGATCTATGGTAGACGCTGAATTCTTACTTGACTATTTAGGAATGAGAACTGAATTCGTAGATATGAGTGAAATCAAAAGAAGATTAGAACTAGAAATTTACGATAAAGAAGAATTCCAAAAAGCTTGGGAATGGGCTAAACAATGCAAATTCGGAGTTGATAAAAATAAAGTACAAGCTACTCAAGAAGAAAAAGAAAAAGAATGGGCTACTTCTATAAAAATGGCTATGATTATGCGTGACTTAATGGTAGGAAACCCTAAGTTAGCTGAAATGGGATATATAGAAGAAGCACAAGGTCATAATGCTATAGTTGGCGGTTTCCAAGGTCAAAGACACTGGACTGACTTTATGCCTAACGGTGACTTTGCTGAAGCTATTCTTAACTCATCTTTCGACTGGAACGGTATAAGAGAACCTTATGTTGTTGCTACTGAAAATGACTCTTTGAATGGTCTTTCTATGTTATTTGCTCACTTATTAACAAGCAGATCTCAATTATTTGCTGACGTTAGAACTTATTGGAGCCCTGAAGCTGTAAAAAGAGTTACTGGTAAAGAACTTACTGGAAAAGCTAAAGATGGTATCATACACTTAATCAATTCTGGTGCTGCTTCTTTAGACTGGACTGGTGAGCAAAAAGTTGATGGAAATCCTGCTTTAAAAGAATTCTGGAACATCACTGAAGAAGAAGCTAAAAAATGTCTTGATGCAACTCATTTCTCTCCTGCAAGCAGAGAATACTTTAGAGGAGGCGGATTCTCATCTACTTTCTTAACTAAAGGTGAAATGCCAATGACTATAATCAGACTTAACTTAGTTAAAGGTTATGGCCCTGTACTTCAAATAGCTGAAGGTTATGCTGTTAATATCGATGAAAGTATATTTGATCCTATTAACAAAAGAACTGACTCTACTTGGCCTACTACTTGGTTTGCTCCTATACTTACAGGTAAAGATTCTTTCAAAGATGTTTATTCTGTAATGAATGATTGGGGTGCTAACCACTGTGCTGCTGCTTATGGTCATATCGGTGCTGATTTAATTACTTTAGCTTCTATGTTACGTATACCTGTAAGTATGCATAACGTTAGCGAAGATAGAATATTCAGACCTAAAGCTTGGAAAGCATTCGGTACAAAAGATTTAGAAGGTGCTGATTTCAGAGCTTGTAAACATTTTGGACCATTGTTCGGAAAAGTTTCTAAATAATTTAATTAATACATATTTATAGTCCCATTTAATATGTAAATATTAAATGGGATTTTTATTAAAATTATAGCTATAAGGATTTAATATGTTAAAAGGAATAGACCCTGTTGTTTCTCCAGAACTATTAAAAATATTATGCGAGATGGGACATGGAAGTGAAATATTATTCGCTGACGGAAATTTCCCTTCTTATGACTACAATGCAAAAAAAATAATAAGACTTGATGGTATAGATATACCTACTGTTTTAAAAGCAATTATGCCTTTATTTCCTTTGGATACTTTTGTAGAAAGCCCTGTTGTATTAATGCAGCCTAATGCTGATTTTGGCAGAGAACCTGATGTATGGGCTAAATATAAAGACATCATTGGAAAACATCAAAAAGTAAATTATGAATATTTGGAAAGATTTGCATATTATGACAGATGTAAAAATGTTTATGCTATTGTTGCTACAAGCGAATTAGAAATATATGCAAATATTATACTTAAAAAAGGTGTGATTTTCCCAGACAAAAAGTAATTACCCCAAAATATAAATTTTTTAAACAAGCCTTTAATGTAAGTTAAAGGCTTGTCTTTTTTTAATCATTTATTAAACAATATAAAAATCAATAAGCAGAAATTGAAGAATCAGTCCTTCCATCGCAGCCTGCAAAATAAACATTATTATCATTTTTCATTATAACTTGTCCGCGTCCGAAATATCCGAAATTTGTTATATGAGGCTTCTTGGTAACATTATGTCCCAATGATGAAAGTTCTGAAAATAACACATCATCAAAATTGTATTCTAATTCAATGTTCTTCTCCCCTACCCATTGCCATCTAGGTTTATCTAATGCCGCCTGCGGATTCAAATTATGATCTATTAAATTACTCATAACCTGTAAATGTCCCTGAGGCTGCATGAAAGCTCCCATCACACCTAAAGCTGCATAAGGTTTTGAGTCCTTACATATAAATGCCGGTATTATTGTGTGATAAGGCTTTTTGTGTGGTGCTATAAAATTATCTGAATTAGGATCTAGTGAAAAATTAGCTCCCCTATTTTGTAATGCTATACCTGTTTCTGGAATTACTATACCAGAACCGAATGCACAGTAATTACTTTGTATATAAGAAACCATATTACCATCACTATCTGCAGTTGCTAGATATACAGTGTCGCCTGATGAGAATATATGATTTATAGGCTCTAATGCTTTATTTACTCTTATTAATGAGGCTCTTTTAATAGCATATTCTTTTGAAAGCATTTCTTCAATAGAAGTTTTCATGTGATAAATATCAGCAACATATTTTTTTGTGTCTATGAATGCTAATTTCAATGCCTCTATTTTATAATGAGTGTTTTCTAGCGGTGTCAAATCTTTTAAATCAAAATGAGATAAAATATTTAAAGCCATTAATACTGTAATGCCATGTCCATTAGGAGGAATCTCATAAATATCGTATCCTCTGTAATTGGTTGTTATAGGAGTAACAAATTCTGGATAATATTCATTTAAATCTTCTTTAGATAAATATCCTCCATACTTTTTCATAAATGCATCTATCTTTTCAGCGTACTCACCTCTATAAATACATTCTGCATTTGTGTTTCCTATATCCTCTAAAGTTTTAGCATGATACGGAAGTTTAACTATTTCACCAAGTTCTGGAGTTCTTCCATTAAAAGTAAAGGTATCAAACCAATATTTAAACTCTTCTTTTTTTAATTTATCAGATTCTTTTAAATATACATAATAAGATTCTTTCCAATCAAGAGCCACTTGAGGCTGAACTGCATAACCTTCTTTGGCATATCTAATAGCAGGTTCAAGCACATCTATAAGTTTTAATTTTCCGAACTTTTTTACAAGTGTTGCCCAAGTTGCTGGTATTCCTCCAACAGTTACAGGTAAAAGTCCGTAAGTTGGCATTTTATCAAGATTAAGCGACAATATTTTATCAACATCTAAATTCTTTGGAGAAAATCCGCTTCCATTGATAGCATATAAATTATTTTCAAAATTAATTATAGCAAAAGCATCACCTCCCAAACCATTTGAAGTAGGTTCAACAACTGTAAGTGCAGCTGCTGTTGCAATTGCCGCATCAATAGCGTTTCCGCCTTTCTTTAATATTTCAAGTCCAGCCTGAGAAGCTAGTATATTGCTTGTAGAAACTATATTTTTTCCAAAAACTACATTTCTTTTAGATGTGTAAGTATTATCATAAAAATCCATAATAAAATCCAATACTTTTATTTTTATTTACTTAGTTAAGTATAATTAAAGGATTAGATTTTGTCAAAATATTTTTTAATAATGTTTGATTAAAACTTAAAAAATTATTTTAGTATGAAATATTTTATAAATATTAATAATGAATAAGAATTTAATTATAAATTTTTTGTATATACTGAAAATTTTTAAATTAATTTTTTATGCACAGGAGCCAGACATATTGCATTAAGTATTCCTTAGTTTTTTAAAGTATAACATAGGTGTATCATAATTT
>NZ_CALXRM010000086.1 GCF_944390845.1 uncultured Brachyspira sp. | reverse complement strand
ACGTGAATTATCAATAGTATTAGCAGAGAACTTTCATCTGTTTGAAAATTGACAAAATATAGTTGTTTAGGTATATATAAATAAGTATTATTATTGGTAGTTAATTGGATGCTACTATTTACATATATTAAAATTTATAATGAGGATATGAGATTATGAAAAAATATAAACCAACAACAAAAGAAGAATTAAAACAATTAGTATTCACCAACAACGGTATAAAACTTGGTGATATTGATACAAGTCTTATTACAGATATGAGCGACCTTTTTAATAAAAGTGAAAGAAAAGATTTTGATGGCATAGAAGAGTGGGATACTTCTAATGTTGAGAATATGTCTTATATGTTTGCATATATGAACTACAATGTTTTGGGACAATATTCAATGACAGAGTTTAATTCTAATTTAAATAATTGGAATGTATCAAAAGTGAAAAACATGATTTATATGTTTGCTTGTTGTACATATTTTAATCAGCCTTTAAATAAATGGGACGTTTCAAATGTGGAAAATATGGCTGGCATGTTTTTGGGTGCTAAAAAGTTTAATCAGCCTTTAAATAATTGGAATGTATCTAAAGTGAAAGATATGAGCGATATGTTTCATAACTGTGAAGCATTTAATAGACCTTTGGACAAATGGGATGTTTCTAATGTTAAAGATATGTCTAATATGTTTAATGTGGCTTTGAAATTTAATCAGAATATAAATAATTGGAATGTATCTAATGTTGAAGATTTATCAAAGACGTTTCGTTATTGTAAAGCTTTTGATCAGCCTCTTAATGATTGGGACGTATCTAATGTGAAAAATATGCAACATATATTTGAGGACTGTGAAAATTTTAATCAACCTTTAGATAAATGGGATACTTCTAATGTTGAAAGTATGGAATTTGCATTTAGAGCATGCGGTAAATTTAATCAGCCTTTAAATAGCTGGAATATGTCTAAAGTAACAAATATAGAGCATATGTTTGCTTTTACAGAAGAATTTAATCAGCCTCTTGATAAATGGGATACAAGAAATGTCATTAGTGTAATGTTGTTGTTTGCCTATGCACGCAAGTTTGATCATTATGAATCTTTAGCGAATTGGAATTTAGATAGTTTACAAGCTATAAGTATAATTTGTGATGATAAGGATATGGATAAATTACCTACAAGAATTCAAGTATATAGGCAGGCATTTTTTCCTAAGGCCGATATTATAAGTATAACAAAATTTAATGTTAAAGAAATATATGAGCTTATTGCAGATGATAAAAATAAAAAAGTTGTAAGATTGAAAAAAAGACTTGAAAGTGATTTCTCATCAGAGCTTTCATTTGTTACAAATAATTATAATTTCAAAACTATAGAAAAAGCAAAAAAGTATGCTGAAAGAAATTACAATGCTAAAAAATATGATAAGAAACTTGAATTTATAAAGAATTGCCATGTATTAATAAAAGATAAATCAAGAGAAGTAAATATCAATCTTATAAAGTATATATATTCAGAATATTTGTCTTTAAAGAAAACTATTAAAAAATTAGAAAAAATTGATAATATGGTTAATTTGCTTGATTTAAAATCATTTGTGAATTTTACTAAAGAGATTTATTTAAAAAATAAAGATGAAGTTATCACCGCTTTTGTTTATGCTATGTACGGAGGAGATGAAGCTTTAAAGAAAATATCAGAATTAATGAATACTATTGAATCAAAAAATCTACTTACAATGATAAGCTTCAATATAGAAAGCAGATATGCTCAGAGTTTATTATATAAAATATATATAAATTCAACTAAAAGTGCAATTCGTAAAGAAGCAGTAGAAATGATTAATGAGTTACTTGAAAAAATTAATATAGGTTATACTGAATTTAGATTAAGATGTATGCCTAATTTGGGATTCAATTCTAAAGGTGAAAAAGAATTAAATAAAGATTATAAATTAATTGTTAATAATGATTATACTTTAACTCTATTCGATATAAAAAATAATAAAGAATTAAAAAAAGTACCTCAAAATCTTGATAAAAAATTAAAAGATAAAATAAAAGAATTGGGTAAAGAAGCAGATAAGTTTATTAATCATAGCTCACATATTTTAAGTATTATGTTAATAGACGGTGATATATTGAGTTATGACTTGTTTAAAGAAGTTTTTATTGATAACTATTTAATGAATAAATTTGGTTCTGGTTTAATATGGAATCTATATGACAAAGATAAAAACTTTATAACAAATTTCAGATATACAAACGATGGAAAATATTTAAACATAGAAAATGAAAAAATAAAAATTAATGCTGATAATTTTATGAGTTTGGCAACTCCTATAGAAATGGACAATGAAACTATAGATAGATGGAGAAAACAAATTGAAGATAGTGAATTATCACAGGCTATAAATCAATTAACACAAATAAAATTAAATAAAGATAATCTAAAAAAAGAAATAAAGAAAATAAAAAATATAGATACAAGCTACGGAGCTTTTAAGTTTTTTGCTCAAAAATATGATATGCATACTAATGATGTATTAGGAGATAATGACACTATAACATATACATTTACAGCAAATGACGGAGATATTTTTACTATGTCTGCAAAAGTTGATGAGGATATAGAATATGATGATTTAGTAAATATTAGTATTGATTTCAAAAAGGGTGAAAATAAAAAAGATATAAGTAACAGATTTGTTTATACTTTATTAGTATTTATAATTTTGGATTTTAGATTGACAGATTTATTTTAATAAATACTAAAAGTTTTTAAGTTTGTCAATTTTTTGTTGTTCTTTTGGCGAAGCCTACCGCACTCCATACTTAAAAAGTATTCCCTACGGTCGCAGGCGGACTTCGTCAAAGAACCTATATACTCAATAAATTTGTATATGCTATACGAAAAATGCAATTGCTAGAACTTTATATTTTAAGAATATGTATTAAATATTGTATAAACACTAGTTTTAGATCAAAAATGCAGTTGTTCGCGAAGCGTATCCGAGTTTATTGAGGATATAAGGTTCTCGCCGAAGGCGGGCTGTACCTTATACCAATACTATACCTACACTTACAGTGGACTTCGTCAGGTACTCCTTTCAGTCGCAGTACTTCCTTCTGTTGTAAAAGAACTGGGGTGCTGCACGCTGTGTACTTTGTAAGGGTAAAGCCCTGCAGATATTTAAAATTTAAAAAAATTATTTTTGACAAAATATAGTTGTTTAGGTATATGAAATTATTTTTTATTAAAAATATAATTTATGCGATAATGAAAGGTACTCATCTGCGTACACTAAATATAATTCTTTATGTCATATAGCAGATTAAATGGTGATTTGATTTAAAGATAGTTAGGAGAAGATTATGAAAAAATATAAACCAGAAACGAAAAAAGAATTAAAAAAATTAGTATTTACTGACGGTATAAAACTTTGTTATATTGACACAAGCCTTATCACAGATATGAGCAGTCTTTTTTTGAAAGTAAAAGAAAAGATTTTGAAGGCATTGAAGATTGGAACGTTTCTAATGTTACAAATATGGATATGATATTTGCATATATGGGCTATGAGGATTTGGTAAAATATCAAACTATAGATTTTAATCCGGATTTAAGTAATTGGAATGTATCTAAAGTTAAAAAGATGAGTAATATGTTTGCATATTGTTCTAATTTTAATCAGCCTTTAGATAAATGGGACACTTCTAATGTTGAAGATATGTCTTTCATGTTTTTGCAGGCAAAAGCTTTTAATCAGCCTTTAAATGATTGGAATGTATCTAAAGTAAAAGATATGAGAGGTATGTTTAAGTTAGCAGAAAGTTTTAATCAGCCGCTTGATAAATGGAATACAAAAAAAGTAACTAATATAGAGTTTATGTTTAGATATGCAGAAAAGTTTGATCATTATGAATCTTTAGAAAATTGGAATTTAGATAAATTAAAAGATATAACTTTAATTTGTGATGATGAAAATAAATTGTATACAAGACTTAAAGTATATATGCAAGCCTTTTATCCTAAAGAAGATTATATAACTATAACAAAAGATAATGTAAAAGAAATATATGATCTTATTGCAAAAGATAAAAATAGGAGAGTTGTAAAATTAAGAAAAAAGCTTGAAGAAGATTTTTCATCAGAGCTTTAATTTTTTGATTTTATGTATACTAATTCAAATTAATTGTATTAAAAATTATGAATAAATGGTATTTAAGAAAAGTTTTTAATAATTATGAGCTTTATTGTAATGATGATAATATTTGTGATAAAGCTCCTATATTAGAACTTATTGATATTATAAAAAATAAATATGATGGTGCTGTATTTCAAGATGATTATTCTAATATTATGTATGGAGAGTATAGTAAGAAAGTCATTATAGATGGAATTGAATTTTCTATAAGTGAAGAATTATATACTTTGGTATTTAGTACTGAAAATACAAATGGAAATCATATTATATTAGAAATTTCTGAAATATTAAATGTTAAAATATGATAATAGACTTGTTTTTTTATATTTACCATGAATACAAGTCTATTATCATTTAATTATTTATCTTGAATTTTTAAACTGTCTATTGCAGTGTTTAATTTGCTTTTTAATTCTTTTTTGTTTATTTCATTTCTGATTTCATCTTGATACATTTTATTGCTGTTTTTTAAACTTTCTATTTGAGTATGGCCCATTTTGAATATTTGTTCTAATATATTTTTAGCATCTTTGTATCCTTCTTCAAGACGCATTTTAGCTCCTTCAAGAGAGAAGTCCATTGCTCCAGTAAAGAAATTTCCTATATCATTACTTGGTACAACTTCATAAACTTTGCATTTATCAGATTTTTCTATGGCAGCATCTTTATATAAATTTATTGCTATTATCTCATCACAGCCTTCATCATATAGGGGCTTCAAAGGTAAATTATTTCCATTTAATATTTCCATACCGCCGTCTATATAATTAGTGCCTTTTATTTTTTGCCTTCCAAATATTACAGGTATAGCACTTGTAGCCATCATTATTTCTTTTATTTCCTGATGAGTTTTACCGTTTAATTTAAAATATTCAACATTTATTGTTTTTAAATTTACTGTTGTAGCATATATTGGGTATTTGTATTCGCTTATAATATCTATATTTAAATATTTTTCTATTATCTCTATTAATCCCTCACGGCTGAATATACCGTTTGATGATATAAATGAATTATTCTTATCTATTTTCTTTTTGGATAAAATTTTATCTTCTATTTCATTTGTCCAAATGTATTCGGATATTTCATAATTGTTTTGAGCTATTAAACATGCATTAAGAACACCTACAGAAGTTCCAGCAATAGCTTTAATCATTTTATCAATTTTATATTCTTTTAAAGCTTTCCAAACTCCTATTTGATAGCTTCCAAGTCCGCCGCCTCCGCCTAACACTAATCCTAATTTTTTCATAAATGCTCCGTTTTGTATTTTTAAATTTTTGTTAAATATACTCCCCAAAAATCACTTATAAATTCTAAATAATCTTTTTTATTTTTATCAGTAGTTTTCTCTAATTTCTTTGCTATTTTATTTTCGTATGTTTTTATTTTTTTATATTGATCTTCTAGTTTTTGTTTAAATTTGTATATCTCTTTATTTGAAGAATAAGATTCAAAATATTCATTTAAATATTTTAATGTATTTCCATAATCTTTTTTTATTAAAAATATTTTTGCTATTTCTTTATAACATAAAGGTTTTTCATAATGCTTTATTTCTTTTATGAGAAGTTTGTATAAACATTCTATTTTTAAATTATGAGCTTCTTTATTACTTTGATCTTTTGATAAAATTATACTGCATTCTTGAATAGTTTTTTTATATTTCTTTTCAAGAAAATATTGTTTGGCTAAATCCATTCTTTCTTCTATGCTGATAAAACTATTAACACTTGGAACATTAATATTTTTTGATGCCATTTTTAATTCATTCATTATTAATATTACTATTTCATAATTACTTATTTCAGCATTATAATTAAAATTACAAACATTAATTCCATAATCATTTATAAGATGAAGTTTTATAGTATCTGGGTTAATATTTTTATGGCTTTTTCCAAGAGTAAGTATTGAATTTATTATATAGTTTTCTTCTTTATTTAATTTCTCTAGCTTTTTGATTCCACTTAATATTGGTATAATAAATTCAGGTAAATTGTTATTGTACTTAACATTATAAAATATTTTATTTGTAAAATTAGGTTTATCAATTAATTTAGAATATATATCTGATATTTTAATTTTATTATTTATATCTATATTAAAATCCAATAGTATTGATTTGATCATGTAAATATGTTCTTTGTTTATAGTTTTTTCATTATCATAAGAAATCTTATGGAATAGATCATTACTTAAAGATATTATTTTTTCTATGCTATCCATATCTTTATATTTTATGTTATCGAATTCAAGCATATTAGTAGAAGCTTTGAATTCAAGTAATTGTACTTTTTTCTCCAAAGTTTCTATTCTGTTTGATTCTTCATTTATTTTATTTAATATGAAATTGAATGACTCTCTAATATTATTACATATAGTTACAAGTTCTTTTTCAATATTTTCTTCTATGTTATTTAATTTATTATTAATATATATCAAGCCTTCATAAGTAATTTTATTTTGTTTAGCTAAGTATTCTATCATTTTTATAGATGCATTTTTTACTATAGCATAATTGTAATCAACTTCACCTCTTATCTTTCTATTTTGACCTGTTATAGAGTTAAACATATTACTAAGAAAACCTTGTTTTGCAAGAAATTCAGTTCTTGATTTTCCAGCACTTAAAGATGATACAGCTTCTATGGTTAATTCAGTAAGTTTAGTAGAATTTTTTTCGTATTCTTTTATATTGTTTAATATGTATTCTTGTATAATAGATTTATCTTTTTCATTAATATCATTTTCGTAAGGTATAGTCAAATCCATAAATAACTCCTAAATGCCATAAATAGACGGATATATTATACAGTTTATTGATTTTTTTAACAATTATATTTATGTATATAGTTATAATTTGTGTTTGATTAAATTTTTTAATATGATATAATGTTTCAAAATTTTGTAATAAGGGTTTAAAAAATGAAACTTCATAGTTTAACATTTAAAATACCGCTTATTATGGGACTTTCTATTACATTATCAATTTTTGTAATAACAGTTATAATGTTTTTAATATCATTGAAGTCTGTTGATATAGCGGCTCAAAATGGATTTGAAACTACAGCTGTTGCTTATGAAAGTACAGCTAATCTATGGATAGAACATCAAAAAACAATATTAGATGGTTTTGCTACTAATGCAAATATTATCAATTATTTATTGCAGCCAACTGAAGAAAATTTCAATTTGGCTGAAACTGCTTTGGTTAATTTTAAAAACTCAAGACCATCTACATCACATTTTACACTTTTAAATAAAAATGGAAATGTTTTAGCTGATTCAGAAAATGGAGCATTAAAGAATTATAATAATGGTATTGATCCGCATTTTAGTTTTTATAGTGATAATTTGAAAAATAATAAAATGGGTATAGTAAAGTCAGCAATTACAGGCGAAGCGGTTTATAAAATGTATACAGATGTAAAAGATGCTGACGGAAATATTATAGGTGTTTTATCATCACATATAGACTGGTCGGACTTTATATATCATTGTATTTCTTTTGCTAAAGTTGGTGAAACTGGAAATATAATGATAGTTGATGAAGATAAAAATATAATTGCTGATAAAGATGAAACTAGAATATTAACTAAGCTTGAGAATTTTAATGCTTTTGATAAATTAAATACATCAGGTAAATTTATTAATCATTATAAATATAATGGCAAACTTTATATGATGTATTTGAGTCCTATCATTTATCCTCATTGGTATATACTCGTTACAATTGAAGAAGATGAACTTTATAATCCTGTTAGATTTATGTTAACTTTGCCTATATTTATTGGTATAATTTTAACTATTGTGTCTATAATTATAATTTGGTCTTTCTTAAAATATATTCTCTCTCCTATAAATGAGGCAGTAAAAGAGGCTGAAAATATTGCTAATGGAGATTTAACAAGTATTATATCAGAAAAACATTTAAATAGAAAAGATGAGATAGGGGATATACTAAATAGCTTTACTCAAATGAAGAAAGTTATAAAAGATATAATTAAAGTTGTTAATTCAAATATTTCTCAAACGAAAAGAACAGCTTATAGTTTATATTATTCAAATAAGGATTTATCAGACAGAACACAATCTCAAGCTACAGAGATAGATCAAACCACATCTTTTATGGAAAATATATCATCAGCTATAAAAGAATCAACCACTAATATAAGATCTATAAGCGACAGTATGGTAAATGCTAGAAATGATATATCAAATGCTGGTTCTATTATTAATGATACAGCTAAGAATACTTCTTTAGTTTTTGAGTCTAGTAAGAAAATAGGTGATATTATAAAGATAATTGAAGATATTGCATTTCAAACTAATATACTTGCATTGAATGCTTCTGTAGAGGCAGCACGTGCCGGAGATCAAGGCAGAGGTTTTGCAGTTGTTGCTTCAGAAGTTAGAAATTTGGCTCAAACTACTTCTGAATCAGCTAAAAATATTACTTCATTAATAGAAGATAGCAATGATAAAATTAAAAGAGCTACAGATTCGGCTAATATGTCTCAGAAACTATTTGCTGATATAGAGAAAAAAATTGATAATACTACAACTATTATGGAAAATATGGTTAATACTATGCATAAGCAGGAAGAAGATGTTAATAGAATAAATACATCTATGCTTAATATAGATTCTAAAACCAAAGAAAATTCTAGTCTGGTAGACTTTATGAAAACTTCTTCTAGCGAATTGGAAAAGCAAACTAATGATTTCTTTAGTGCTATGAGCTTTTTTAAGACCGGTGTATACCGTTTAGAATGGTCTGATAATTATAATACTAATAATACTCATGTAGATGAACAGCATATGAATCTTATTAATTTTATAAATGACATATATTCAGCTATATATGAGGACGATGTAGAGAGAGTGAAAAATATATTTAATATGACTTTAGATTATACTAAATATCATTTTTCAGATGAAGAGAAATTACAAAAAGAAAATGCCGATAAATATAAAAAAATAAAGGAGCATTTTGAACAGCATAGAAATTTTGAATCTTTAGTTGCGAAAAAAATTGAAGAATTAAATTCTGCAGCTGATTGGAAAAATACAGCTTCTGATATGGCTAATATATTAAGTAAATGGCTTATTCAGCATATAGGTGTTTGGGATAAGGAATTTGTAAAAACAGCTGGTATATACGACCATTAAATTATTTTTTTATGTAAAATATGAAAATTGTTATTTTTATTATGAGTTTTGTTTACATAATTATTAATTTAACAATTTTTATTGTATTAATTTGAATAATAATTAAAAAAATTATTACAAAAATATAAATATTTCTTATATTTAAATAGATTATTTATTATAGTTTATTGATAATAATTGCTTTTAAGTTTAAATTATCATGTTGATATTGTTTTTGATTGATGTTATTATTAATGAATATAATAGTGATGGGGACAGAATATGAAGATATACAGTTTAAGATTTAAAATACCTGTTTTATTTGTAAGTGCTATAGTATTATCTACTTTTTTGAGTATATGGATAGTATTATTATTAAGCATAAAAGTAATAGATGAAACAGTTGAAAGTGGTTTTGAGTCCACATCCATTTCCTATAAAAATTTGATTAATTTATGGCTTAGTGATAATAACAGTTCTATGGAAAATTTTGTTACTTCTGAAGCTTTAATAAATTTTTTACAAAATCAGGATAATCCGGATTTGAAATTGAGAGCAGAAGAAGCATTGAAATATTTTAAAAGTTCAAAGAATTCATTTGTTAATTTTATCTTATTAGATGTTAATGGAAATGCCATAATAGATTCAGAAAATGGAATATTAAATAATGTATCTATGGATAGGAATGATAATGGCTGGAAAAATTTTGTTTCAGGCGGTTATAATTCCGGAGGGGAAGAAAGTATTACAAAATCTGTAGCTACAGGAAATCCTACTTATAGAATATGGAGAGGAGTAAAAGATAATACAGGCAGAGTAATTGGTGTATTATCAGGAAATGTTGATTGGGGCGATTTGATAAATAGATATGTACTTAATGTTACGGTTGGAAAAAGCGGAAAAATATCTATTATTGATAGTAATAAAAAAATATTAGCTCATCCGGATAATAATAAAATATTAACGGTTGCTGATAATTATGCCCCTTATGATGAAGTAATAAAAAATGGCGACGGCATAATGCATTATAAAGACACTGATAAACAAGGTTATTTAATGTCATATTATAATATAGATGGTACAAATTGGTATATTATAATAAGTATACTAGATAAAGAATTGTATTCTTCATTGGGTAAAACGGTATTATTTGCTATTTTATTTTGTTTAGTAATAATTGCGGTTGTAACTGCTGTTATTGTTGGATTTACTAGAAGATTAACATCTCCATTAAAAGAAGCATTAAGAGTTGCTAACTTGATTTCCTCAGGTGATTTAACTTTTGATATTAATGAAAGATATTTTTCTAGAAAAGATGAAGTAGGTGAGTTGATAAGAAGTTTTGATAATATGAAAAGATCTATAAAAGATATTATCAGTATTGCTAACTCTAATGTAGCTTTGACAAAAAGAACAGCTTATTCTTTATCATATTCTAACAAAGATTTAGCATCAAGAACTTTAAGTCAGGCAGCAGACTTAGAGAAAACAGCTGAGGCTACAGAAGAAATTTCAAGTACGATCAGAAAAACAGCTGATAATGCAGCTATAATTAATGATATGATGATAAATGCTAGAAATGCAGTTGAGGAAGCTGGAAGCATCATTGCTGAAACAGCACAAAATACAAGTCAGGCATTTGAATACAGTCAGAAAATTAGCGGATTGGTAAAATTTATTGAAGATATAGCTTTCCAAACTAATATACTTGCTTTGAACGCATCTGTAGAGGCCGCAAGAGCAGGTAATCAGGGAAGAGGTTTTGCGGTTGTTGCTTCAGAGGTTAGAAATTTGGCTCAGACAACTCAAAGTTCAGTTAATAATATTACTTCATTTATTGCTGAAAGTAATGAGAAAGTAAAAAAAGCAACAGACTCTGCTAATATGTCAAGAACTTTATTTGAAGATATTGAAAATAAAATAGAAGAAACTACAAGAGTTATAGCTGATATGGCCAATACTACTAAAGAACAATTAATAGGTATAGACAGTATTAATTCAGCTATGTCAAATATGGATGCTCAAACTCAAGGAAACAGTTCATTAGTTTCATCTATGCATGAGTCTTCTAAAGAATTGGAACAGCAAATGGAAGATTTATTTAATGCTATGAGTTTCTTTAAAATTGGTGCTAGAAAATTAGAATGGTTAGATCAATATTATACACATAATAAAACTATAGACAGTCAGCACGTACAAATTATTGAATATGCTAATAAAGTTCATTCTGCTTTATATAATGGTATTAAAGATGATGTTGATGAAGCATTTAAAGGTGCTATTAATTACACAAAATACCATTTTTCAGAAGAACAAAAAATACAAGTTGCTAATAAAGATAAATATCATAAAATTAAAGAACATTTTGAAGAACATAGAAAATTTGAAAAAGCTATTGATGATCAATATAAAGCATTTAAATCCAGCAGTGATTGGCGTCAGGTAGCAATTGATTTTTCCGAGCTTTTAGCTAAACTCTTAATAGAACATATAGGTGTATGGGATAAAGAGTTTGTTAGAATTGCCGGTATACAAGATTCTTAAAATTATTTCCAATTAGAACCAAAAGGAGAGCTTTCTATAAGTCTATTGTAGAATAGCTCTCTTATTTTATTTAAAAACTTTTTTGTTTCATCGCTTGAATAATCAGCATAAGTCCATTCTAATTCAGTGTATCCTTTTTTCTTTTTATATAATAATGTTAAATCAGCAAATACACCGTCTTTTAAATATATTCTATGTGTGAAATTTTTATTTGTAACTAGAATAAAATTTTCTAAAGTTAATATTGCAGGATCTATATTGATTTTTCTATTTTGTTTATCATCTAAATATTCTTTTTCTATATTATCAGTTATTCTTTTTACATCACTGATATAATCTCTTTCTATCATTTTATTAAAAACTATGAATCTTTTATTTAAAGAATCTCCCATTTCATCTTTATAGTATGCAGAATGAGAAAATAAATATTCATCGCTAATAACTTCTATTTCTCCAAAGTTATTAATAAGTTTTTCTAATGCAGAATTATATATATTGATGTCATTGTACATTAAAGCCATAACAAGCACAGCTTTTGATTGTTTTAATACTTTACTCATACTGATATATTACATTATTTTTATTTATTTTTCTATAATCTTTATAATAAAAAATAATTTGCACAGGAGCCAGACATATTGCATTAAGTATTCCTTAGTTTTTTAAAGTATAACATAGGTGTATCATAAT
>NZ_CALXRM010000085.1 GCF_944390845.1 uncultured Brachyspira sp. | reverse complement strand
TTAAATTATGATACACCTATGTTATACTTTAAAAAACTAAGGAATACTTAATGCAATATGTCTGGCTCCTGTGCAATGTTGTTTTTTATAAAATTAAATTGTTTTTTATATAATTAATTTTTGAAATTTATTGTTTTTTTATTTAATATGATATAAAATGTTATCAAAAGAAATAAGAAATTCACTTGACTTATGTACATTATATATTATAATTTATAGTACAATTTAAAGGAGTTAACATGAGTAGTGCCATATCAAATCAAATACTTGTATTTAAGATAAATAATGAATTATACGGAATAGATATTCTAAAAGTTCAAGAAATATTGAATTTTATGCAGCCGTCTCCAATTCCAAACTGCCCAGATTATTTGAAAGGTATTATTAATTTGAGAGGTACTATTATTCTTGTTATAGATTTAAGAGCTAGATTCCATTTTGATGAACCTATGAACCCAGAAAACTGTGTTATTGTAGTTGTAGCAATAGGCGATAAAAAATATGGTTTAGTTGTTGACTCTGTATCTGATGTACTTACTATAAGCAATGAAAATATACAAGAAGATATAGATATGCATGTTGGTATAGACAGCAGATATATTATGGGATTGGTAAAAGCTAATGAACAAATGATCATCTTAGTTGATATAGATAAAGTATTTGTCAAAGATGAACTTGATGATTTAAGTACAGCTATCAATAATTCTATAGTAAAATAATATATGTCATCACATAGAATACTTAGAGTAAACGAAAATATTAAACAGACTCTCTCTATGATTATAATGAGAGAGATAGAAGACCCAAGAATAAAAAATAATCTTGTAACTATTACAAGGGTGGATACTGCTAAAGATTTAAAAACAGCAAAGGTATATTTTGTATGTCTTAATGAAGATAAACAAAATGAGGTTCTTAATGGTCTTAATAGTGCTAAAGGTGTAATATTTTCATATCTTAGAAAACAGCTTACTATTAGATATGTTCCTAATCTAACATTTTATTATGATAAGAATCTAATAGAAACCAATAAAGTATTAACTGATATAAAAAATTTGGATATTCCTGAAGTATCTAACGATTTTGATAATTAATATTTCTATTTATTATTAATTTATTAAGAGGTATTTTAATGTTTTTTAAAAAAACTATGAAAGAAGATAATAAAATTGTATCAAAAATTGAGAATGATGAGAGAATAAATACTACAAAACAACAAATATTAGATAGATTATCAAAAGCATCTGATATTACTATAACAGGCCATAGGAATCCAGATTGTGATTGTGTATGTTCTGGTTTAGGTTTATCTTTACTTATAAAAAATGTTTTTAATAAAAATGCTGTAGTTGTTAATACAGATAAAATGCAAAGAGATTTGCAAAATGTTTTATTGATTGATAATGTAATATTTGAAGTTACTCCGGAAACATTGCCTAAAAAAGATGTTTTAGTTGTACTTGATTCAGGAGATATAGACAGAATAGGCTGGATTGCAGATATTACAAATGAATATAATGAAGTTATATTTATAGACCATCATAAAGTTAGAAATCTTAAAGGTGTTACTATGTTTTATGATGATACTACTGCAGGTGCAACTTGTGAGATAATATTTGATATATTCCAAGATTATACAGAAAAAATGGATTCTACTATAGCTACATTATTATATTCCGGCATTTGTACAGATACAGGCAGTTTTATATTCAGCAATACAACAGAAAGAACATTACTTTTCGGTTCTAAATTGAAGAAAATAGGAGTTATGCAAGAGAATATTGGTAATGTTGTAAGAAAGAGATATACTAGAAATGATGTTTCTGCTTTAATGGAAATATATAGAAGAATGATAATAGATTATGATAAAAAAATAGGCTATATATGTTTAGGTGATACTATTTGCGGAATAAATACTAAAGAACTTGGAGTAAGTGCTTCTGATACATTAATACAAATGGACGATGTATTAATTGGTTTCATAGTTCATGAAACTGAAGATAGTTTCAGAGTTAGTATGAGAAGCAGATCAGTAAAAGATATTAGAGAAATTGCTGAAAGTTTTGGCGGCGGCGGTCACCCTAAAGCTTCCGGTTTTACAGTATCAAAGAAAGATTATACAAAAGAAAAACTCATTCAGGAATTAAAAGATAAATTGATTAATTTATTAGATTCGTAATTATGGCAATGGATAATATTATAATATATACAGACGGCGGCTGCAGAGGAAATCCAGGTCTTGGAGCTTGGGGAGCTATACTTATAAGCGAAAAACATAATTTGCGTCTTGAAATAGGTGAGAGCGAAGATAATGTTACTAATAATAAAATGGAGGTGAAAGCTGCAATCAAAGCTCTTGAAAGATTAAAAAATTCTCATAATATAAAACTTTACAGCGACAGTGCTTATTTAATTAACGGCATGACTAAATGGATATATTCATGGCAGAAAAATAATTGGATAAAAAGTGATAAGAAGCCTGTTGAAAATAAAGAATATTGGCTCAAATTAATAGAATTGTCAAGTAAACATAATATAGAGTTTATAAAAGTTAAAGGTCATTCAACTAATAAAGAAAATAATCGTGCTGATGAAATAGTTAATATTTTAATGGATAAGCATATAGAAACCGGCAAAGCAGCTTCTTATAGTGAAAAGACTTCATATAATTGATTCAAGCTTTTATTTTTTGTTTAGTATTCTTTTTCTTTTCCTGTTTTATAACAAGAGGACGTTCTTTTTGAGACTTTTTAGTTTTTACTATTGTAGTCTTTTTTCCTGTTTTAGGCTTTGATGATTTAACAGATTTTTTTAGAGAAGTTTTCTTTTCTGAAGATATGATAGTTTCTTTTTTCTTTCTCTGTCTTTTAGGTTTTTCAGCAGGCTTTTCAATTATAGAAGTATGAAATTTTAATTTATCTAAATTTTTTAAAAGATAATTATGTATTTCTTTGTCTGAAGGTTCTGTTATAAAAATAATTTTACATGTTTCATGTTTATTATCTCCAATACGTTCATATAAACATATCCAGAATGGATTTTCAAATAAAACAGTAATATTTATTTTTATACTTATCTTAATTTTACTCATTATTAATCTCTTATTATATTTATCGAAATTATAAAAATATACAATAGACATTTATTTTATTGTGTTTTTCTTAAAAATGTATTTACATACCCCGCCCTTTATACTTTATTATTTAAATTACTGATTATGAATTTATTATTCTTAAATAGCGAAATAAAAAAAGGATCCCCGCCCAAATTTGTATTAAATTTATAATCTATTTTACGCACGGTTAACGATTTTTTATAATTAATTTTATTTTGAATTATATTTTATCTATATATTTAGTACTGTTTACCGTGCGGTTGAAATAGTTATCATAATTTAATTAACATAATAAGTCTTTACAATTTTTACTCTTTTTAGTATAATGTTTTGAAAGGATTATATTATGTTTACTTATTTTGTGATTAAACGCATATTAAAAGGCATAGTCATGTTTGTAATATTAATGTTTATGTCTTCAGCTATATTCAATACAGTCAGTGAAAAAACTCTAAAGGCACAAATAGAAGAAAATATTAATGCTGAAGTTAGAGGCTTAAGCAATATGCGTACTGAAGATGTTGCTAATTTTATAAAAGAGAGAAGGGAATATTATTATGATATATATTGGCTTAATAGAAGTATAGGAGAGAGAATTTTTATACGAGCTATTAATACAATAACATTTCAATTTGGAAAATCCACTATTATGATGGATTCAAATGGAAATAGAGAAGTCATAAAAATAATAGGGGAGGCATTACCTCGTTCTATAATACTTTTTACAACGGCATCAGTTATACAAATGATAATAGGTTTGATAATAGGACTTATAAAAGCGAGAAAGGCCGGAGGACTATTTGACAGAACCACAAGTATTATAACAATGATAGTTTATGGTATGCCTACTTGGTGGCTTTCTATGATATTGATAATGGTATTAGTTTATAAATTTAATTTGTTTCCTTCCGGAGGCGTTCATTCAATACCAATTCCTACAGGCATAATGTATTATTTGGATATGTTATGGCATATGTCATTGCCTCTTATTACATTAACTTTAATAGGTTTCTGGGGACTTTCATTTGTTGTAAGAAATATAGTATTATCAACATTGCAGGAAGATTATATTATGGCAGCACGTGCAAGAGGTATATCAGAAAAATCAGTTTTACTCGGACATACTTTGAGAAGTTCAGCTCCTCCAATAGTAACTATAACTTTATTGGGCTTACTTGGTTCTATTGCAGGATCAATTATATTTGAAGGTATATTCTCTTGGCCCGGTTTAGGTAATCTTTATTGGATATCAGTTCAGCAAAATGATATACCAGTGCTTATGGGAAATTTAGCTATAACTACTGCACTTTATCAATTCGGATTAGTGGTTCTTGATATATCTTATGGTTTTTTAGATCCTAGAATAAAAGTTGGAGGTAAGTTATAAAATGCAAAGTAATTTTAATAAAAAACTTTCTCCAATAATAGAATTCTTTAATGAATTTAAAAAAGATAAAGCAGGCGTAGTAGGTTTATGTATATTGATTCTGGCAATATTTGTATCATTATTAGAACCTTTGCTTTTAACTTATAAAGAAGCTCCTAAACGCTGGAGGGATATAACTTATTGGCAGGACAATCCAGCTTCAGCACCTCCTGAATGGCTTAATTTTTTTCAAAAGGAAAAATCATCTATTACAACAGATATAAAACCATTAAGTGTTGAAACTAATTATATAGATAATCAATTAACTTATAAAGCAGTATTTGAATATGATTATAAATTTGATAAATCTCCGGTGGATTTAATTTTCCATGCTAATGTTAATGGTTCTACCGGCTTAATATGGAATGTAACAAGACCAGACGGAGCAGTAATAACACTTTCTGATAGTTTACATAATATAAACGGCGATTTAAGAATATCAGCTTTCAATGATTCAAAGAATAGAATATTTAGATTTTACAGAGAATCAGTGCCAAGAATACTAGCAAGACAAATAGATACTCTTACAACCAATCCTATGAAAATACTTTTTAACACGAAAAAAGATGATATGGCTAAAGATTTTAAAGCTTTAAAAGGAGTTTATAAATTTGAAATAAGCGGTAAATTTTCAGACCCTAATTCTAGTTTTGGAAATCCTTATATAGTGTTGGTCGGTTCTATGTCTGGCATAATGGGTACTGATAATATGAAGCGTGATATATTTTCCGGACTTATATCAGGTCTTAAATGGGCATTATTTATTGGTATAGCAACAAGTTTTATATCAGTTATAATCGGTGTAATGTATGGAATAGTATCAGCGTATTTCGGCGGATTTGTTGATAATGTTATGCAGTTTATTTATCAAATATTTATAGGAATTCCTGTACTTCCAGTAATGATAGTTATGAGTGCAATATTTAAGCCTAGTATATGGACTATGATTACTATGATGATATTTTTCTCTTGGACTGGTTCTGTTATGACAGTACGTTCAATGGCTATGCAGCTTAAAGAAGAAACATATATTGAGGCAGCAAGAACTATTGGAGCAGGACATTTCAGAATAATATTTAATCATTTAGCACCACTACTTTTACCTTTTTCATTTGCTTCTATGGCTTTGGCTGTACCTTCAGCTATAGTTTATGAATCTTCATTATCATTGCTTGGTCTTGGTGATGCTACTATAGTTACTTGGGGGCAGATACTGCATGATGCTATGAAAGGTTCTGCAGTATTATCTGGGCTTTGGTGGTGGATAATACCTCCAGGAATTTTAATTGCAATTTTAGGTATGTCATTTGCATTTTTAGGTTTTGCTTTAGATAAAATACTTCACCCTAAACTTAGGAGCAGATAAAATATGAAAAATAAGTTTATAGTTTGTTTATTGATTCTGTTTATTGTATCATGTTATGATAGTCATTATAAAGTTATTGAGTTTGTACCTGTTGATTCAACTAAATCTTTTTCTATATTAGGTTATTGCGTACCAGCTCCTCAATATGCTTTTAATGTTAAATATGCTATTGTTAATAGAACTATAGCAGAGTCTAATTTTGATTATAATAATATGAATTATACTTATAGAGCTTCAAAAAATTTAGAAGAACTTTTATATTTTTATGATGTTTTATATGATTATAAAAAATTGATTGATGAAAAAACTGATATAGAAATAACAATACAAACGAATGACAGAGAAGAGTATATTGCATATTGGAATGTTGATGGAATATATTATTCACTATTTGCTAAAGATGATATAGAAGAATTATCTTTAAATCTTATGATGAGTAAAGCTTTAGAATAATATAAGGCTATTATTTTAATAATAAATTAGTATTTTTATTATGTATATTTATATATCAATATTTAATAAAAAATATATTAAAAGTTCATAAATTTTTTGATAAATAATTATATATTAAAAAATTACAAACTATTGAAAAAATATTGATTATAATATATTATATTTGTAATTATAATTTTAAGGATATAATAATGACTACAGATAGAGAAGAATTAGAAGCACTTTTATATCAAACAAGATTAAGAATAGAAGACAATCAAAAAGATGAAATGTTAAATAGATTAAATAAAGACTTAGAGTTTATAGAAGGATTATTTGAAGTTAATGTTGATAATATAGATCCTTTATACCATGTTATTGACTTACCTGAATATTTAAGAGAAGATGTACCAGGTGAAACTTTGAATAATGAAGTTATAATGGATTTATGCCGCAGCGGTGAATATGGTTATATAGTAGTTCCTGCTGTTCCTGCCGCTTTAGAAAACAGCGAACACCACGCTAAAAAATCTTAAAAATTATTTTGTTTTATAGAGGTCATCAATTATAGATGAATTATTCTTATGATAGAGAAGAATTAAAAAAAGAAAAGCGTAATGCTATAAAAGCTATATTAAAACCTTTTATATTTATTTATTATAGAAGCAATAGTTTATTATATAGAGCTGTTGCAAGACTTATTTTAGGTTTTATTATAGCATTTATTATATTTGGTATTTTTACTTTGTTTATTAGAATTGATAGAATGAAAAGTTCTACAATGATGAATACCATTGAACAAAATGATGTATTAATTACTTCTAAATTAAGATATGCTATTGCTTTAAGACCATTTGTTTCATCTCTTACAGGAAAGACTATAGTTTTTTCAAGGCCTAAAAGGGGTGATATAGTATTTATGATAGATCCAAGAACGAAAAGAGAATTTTTTCTTAAAAGATTTGTTTCTTATTTTGTTTATTTTGCTTCTTTTGGAAATGCTAATATATCGAAGACTAGATACTTAATAAAAAGGATTGTAGGACTTCCGGGTGAAACAATAGAGATAAGAGATAAAGCCGTTTATATTAATGGAGAAATGCTTAATGAACCTTGGGCTAATATAGATTCTGACGGCAGGATATTAGACGCTGAAATTTCAACAAGGGATAATTTTGGACCTCATATTATAGGTTATAATGAGTATTTTGTATTATCAGACAACAGAGATTATGGATATGACAGCAGAGATTTCGGCAATGTTCCTTTTGCTAATATAGACGGAAAAGTCATTTCTAAATAAATTAAATATAAAAAATAAATTATTATACAGAGTTTTTTTATGAAACTTAATTATACTCATACATTATATGCTAGTTATATAGGATATATAACTCAAGCTATAATTAATATTTTTCCTCCTTTAGTTTTTATAATGTTTCAAAAAGATTTTAATATATCCTTAACTCAAATAGGATTGCTTTCATCTTTTAATTTTGGCATTCAAATGCTTATAGATTTTTTGGCAATTAAATTTATAGATAAAATAGGTTATAGAATACCAATAGTTTCAGCACATATATTTGCAGCTTTAGGATTGTTTTTGCTTGGTATACTTCCTTTTTATATAGAGCCTTATTTAGGTATACTAATATGTTTCTTTATTAATGCTATAAGCGGAGGATTGATAGAGGTTTTAGTTAGTCCTATTGTAGAGGCACTTCCGGATAAACAAAAAACTAAAGCTATGAATATACTTCATTCATTTTACTGCTGGGGTTCAATGCTCGTAGTTATAGTTTCAACATTGTATTTTAATATATTTGGTATTGAAAATTGGAGATATATGTCAATGATTTGGGCTATTATACCATTTTGCAATATATTTCTTTTTGGCAATGTACCTCTTAATGTTTTGAAAACTCATGAAGATAATATGAAAAGTGATAACACTGTATCTATAAGAAAGTTATTATCTGTAAAAATAGTTTTAGTATTTGTTATACTTATGATATGTGCAGGTGCTAGTGAACAATCTATTGCACAATGGGTATCATTATTTGCAGAAGTAGGTCTTAATGTTAATAAAACTGTCGGTGATATATTTGGTGCTTGTACGTTTGCATTTTGTATGGGTATAGTAAGATTAATTTATGGAATGAAATCTGAAAGTATAAATATAGAAAAAGCATTGATAATATCATCTTTATTTTGTGTTTTTGGTTATATTGTGACAGTATTTAGTCCATATCCTTTTTTATCATTAATAGGCTGCGGAATATCAGGTTTATCAGTTGCTATAATGTGGCCTTCTGTATTTTCTCTTGCAGCAAAAACTTATAATAAAGGAGGAACTGCTATGTTTGCCATGCTTGCCTTGGCTGGAGATATAGGCTGTTCTATAGGGCCCGGTATTGTAGGGGTTGTTTCTAATAGTAAAAATATTTCTGATAAATTTAGTGCTATTATAGTTAATTCAGATTCTATACAGATAGGATTAAAAATAGGTATATTATTTGCTATAATATTTCCTGTACTTATGTTTGTAGTTTTGGTTTTATTTAAAAATAGAAAAAGAGCTTAATTTTCATTATATAATAAAAATTTTTAAGTTTTCAACTGATGCACTTTATATAGAATTATCTACTTTTTTGCCGCACAAAAAAGTAGCAAAAAACGCAAGTGCTAGAACTTTATATAAAAAACATGCCTATTAAATATAGGGTATAACCTATAAAAATGCAGTTCTTCGCGAAGCGTATCCGAGCCTGTCGAGGATATAAGCTTCTTTGGGGCACCACCGAGTAGGTGCCTAATCGGCAAAAGAAGTGGGGGGTTCGGGGGATAGTCCCCGAAAATAATAACAATATAAAAACTAAAATTGACAAAATATAATTGTTTAGGTATATATAAAAAATAGGTTTTTGATATTAATAAATAATATACAAAAACCTATAATAAAAAATATATATATCGGAGGCTAAAATTTGTGAACATCTATGTTCTTTTCTAATCTGTCTAATTCACTTTTTAAGAACTCTTTCCATTTTTCTGCTCTAAAAATAGGAGAGGTTATGAATATATCTTTATCTCCTCTGCCTGACATATTAACTATAATTACATCATCTTTTGTATATTGTTTGGCATACTCCATTGCTTTTGCACCAGCATGAGCACTTTCCAAAGCAAATATAACACCTTCATTTTTAGCAAACTCTTTTACTGCATTTATTGCTTCTTGGTCTGTAGCATAAGTAAATTCTATTCTTCCGGATTCTCCCAAATAAGCAAGCTGAGGGCCAACTCCTGGATAATCTAATCCTGCAGATATAGACATTGTTTCTGATATTTCACCATTTTCTTTTAATATAAATTTACTCATATAACCCTGAGCAGCAATATCTTTAGCATAAGGATTTTGCATTCTAATAGCATTCTCTCCAAGATTCATACTTATTCCGCCGGCTTCAACTGCTATTAATCTTGGATTTTCTCTTTCTATGAAAGGCTCAAAGAATCCTATAGCATTAGAACCGCCGCCTACACATGCTATCATAGCTTTTACATTTAAGTTCTTTTCTTGTATTTGTTTTTCTAATTCCCTTCCTATTACTGATTGGAAAGTCCTTACTATATCAGGATAAGGGCTAGGGCCTACGGCACTGCCAAGTAAATAGTGTGTATCTTTTAAATCTTTAACCCAATCTTCTAATGCCATATCAACTGCATCTTTAAGTCCGCGTCCGCCTCTTGTTACTGATACTACATTTGCACCGTATAATTCCATAGATGCTACATTAGGCTGTTGTCTTTTTACATCTATTTCTCCCATATAAATAGAACATTCAAGTCCTAATTTGGCACAAGCAGCAGCAGTGGCTATTCCATGCTGACCAGCACCAGTTTCTGCAATAATCTTTTTCTTTCCCATTTTCTTTGCTAATAAAGCCTGTCCTATGGAATTGTTAATCTTATGAGCTCCTGTATTTGCTAGTCCTTCTAATTTTACGTATATTTTTGCTCCGCCTATTTTTTCTGATAAATTTTTAGCATACATTAATGGTGTAGGTCTTCCTATAAAATCAGCTCTTAATTCTTCAAGTTCGCTTAAAAATTCTTTGTCGTTAATATAATGATTAAATGCTTCTTCCAATTCTATTAATAATTTTTCTAGTGCTTCTGGAACAAATCTTCCACCAAATTTTCCAAAGAAACCTTTTTGGCTATTTCTCATTTTTATAATTCCTTATATCCTTTTTATTAGAAATATTACTTTATACAGTAATAATATCATATACTTAAAAATTGTCAATATATTTTTTAGTTTTTTATTTATATTATTAGAAAATAGTTTATAATTAAGTATAATATGTGCTAATTTGGAGTAATTTTGTGGTAAAAGATAGAATAGAGAGTTTATTTGGACAGGCCAGATATTATTTTAATTTGGAAAAATATTCTTCCGCACTTAGAATATATTTAAAAATAATAAACTATTTTGAAAATTATTCTTCTGAGTTAGACAGCAATTATAAAGACAGATATTTTTCACGCAGTTATTATAAAACAGCATTAACATTATATTATTTGAATAGATATGAAGAATCTATTGAGTATTACAGCAAAGCAATAGAAATTAATCCCATATATGAAAAAGCTTTTATTAATAAGGGTATAATACTTGCTAAATTAATGGCATTTGATGAGGCTTTATATTCTTTTAATATGGCATTAGAAATAAATGATAAATCAGAAATATGTTATTTTAATATTGGTATCATATATTCAAAATTAGAACGTTATGAAGATGCTTTATTTTATTTTAATAAGGCTTCAGAACTTGGATATGATTATGCTTATTTAAACGTTGCAATAGTTTTAGAGAAACTCGGAAAGACAGATGAAGCATTCAAAATATATAATAAGGCTATGGAAATAAACAAATCTTTGGAGATTGTTTATTTAAATAAGGCTAGTTTGCTTATTAATATAAAGAAATATAAAGAAGCTATAGAATGTTTGGATAATGCTCTTACAATTTTGAATGAAAAGAATTCCAAGGGTGATACCATTATAAAAAATAAAGAACATGTTGATTATATAGAAATTGATGTTATTGGAGATGACACTATATATGACAGAATATATTTTCTTAAATCTGAAGCATTGATAGGTTTGGAGCAATATGATTATGCTTTAAAAATTTTATTTGATATAAAAGGATCAAGAAGTTTCAATATATTTAATATAATATCAATATTTATAGAGCATATAAAAATAGAAAAATTAATAGATATAATATTGGAAGAAGAAAGTTTTTGGACAGAAGAAAAAGAGGAATATTTTAATTTTATAGTTAGGGATATAGAATATCAAAAAAGACATAAAGTAAAAAGATTGTGGATATTGCAATATTTGTTTTTATATTTAATATCAGTAAAAGATAATGATAAAATTAATGAGATATCACATTATACAAGTATAGAAGTGTTTAATGAAATGGCTTTTGATAAAAGATATGATAAACTAGACAATACAAAATATAAAACTTATATAAAGAAAAATAAATTAAGAATGACAAGCATAAAAAATGCTAATGATCCTAAAGAGGGTAAGATATTAATGCAGCTTCTTAGGAATAATAATATCAATTCAAAATATGGCAATATTAATAATTTTATAGCATTGCAAACATCATTCAGCAGATGCAAAGATTCTCTTACTATGTATAGATTATATGGTAAATATGATAATAAAGAAGGTACGGGCTGCTGTTTAGTATTTGATAAATCATTTTTTGATACATCTTTTAATAATTGCGGATCTGGTATATTATTTTCATTTTCTTATGATAAAAATAATTATTCTAATATAGAATTCTATGAAGAACAAACTTTGCCTTTATATTTTGTTTTGTATTATAACTTTAAAAAAAATGAAATAGTATTTAATCCATGCGAATCAGATTATGATAATCTTATTATTGATTTAAATAAAGAATATACTGTTTGGAATGAAGGAAGCAGATTTTATGATAAATTAAAAAATAATATAGGGTATGTATTTTATTCTATGTTTAGAGTAATAAAGGAATTCAATTCTGATGAACTTTCATTGGCATATCAATTACTTATGAACATGCAATATTTAATAAAAGATTCTTCATTTGTAGAGGAACAGGAAATGCGTATTATACAGCTTGTTGAATATGGAAGCAATCCTTTACATATTGATGATAATATGAAGCGTTCTTATAAAAATT
>NZ_CALXRM010000084.1 GCF_944390845.1 uncultured Brachyspira sp. | reverse complement strand
ATTTCTAACAATTTAAATTATAAGGAATACCTTCTTTTTTTAAACTAAAAGTGTGCAATATCTATGGCTCTTAAACATTAATTATTTTTTTAGTATATTGTAAAAAATATTTTTTAATGTTAAAATTAAATAACAAATATTGTACATTTTAGAAATTAATAAAAATAAATATAAAAAGAGGAAGCAATGAAATTTAGATGTTTAAAAAAGGATATAGTAAAATCTATTGGTGTAACAGAAAATGTTGTTGAAGGTAAAGTAATTTATAATATAGAAAGCAATGTACTTTTTCATCTTTCCGGCAATATGCTTACATTAACTGCTACTGATGGTTCTGTTTGGGCTAGAAGCAGAATAATACTTGATGATTGCGAAGGAGAAGGTGCTGTTGCAGTATATGCTAAAAAGATAAGTTCTATATTAAAAGAGATGCCTGACGGACTTATTACAATCAATGTTGAAGAAAATGAAAAAATAAATATAGAATCTGAAAACGGTAAAACTAAACACTTAATCATTGGTATGAAAACTGATGATTTCCCTGCTTATCCTGAAAGTAATGGAGATATTAGCTATATAATGCTTCCTACTAAAGAATTAGTTACTATGATTAACAAAACTATTTCATCTATAGCTAAAGAACCATTCAAACCTGCATTAAGAGGTATATGTTTCGAGAAAACTGATTCTAAATTTCTTGCTGTTGCTACAGATGGAAGAAGAATGGCTGTTATAGAAAGAGAATTTGAAGGTGTAGAAAATGGTTCTTTCTCTATAATTATTGAGCCTAAAGTATTAAACGAAATACTTGTTACTGCTAATTATGACGAAGTAGAACAAGTAAAAATGGGTGTAGATGGTCAGCAAGTTTATTTCCAAATCGGTAAATATGATTTCGTATCAAGCCTTATAGAAGGAAAATATCCTAATTTCAGACAAGTAATTCCAAAAGAATTTGCTTACAGTTTCAGAGTAAATAAAAATGACTTACTTGATGCTATAAGACGTATTGTTCCTATGATTAATGATGTTCGTTCAAAAAGAATGATATTAACTGTTTCTGAGGAATCTTTAAAAGTGAAAGGTATTAACCAAGAGATGGGAGAATCTTTAGAAGAAATTGACATAAAATATTCTGGCGAAGAACATTCTGTTGCTTATAACTACACTTATATTCAAGATGTTATAAAACAAATTGATTCTGAAATAGTAACTTTCATGGTTAATAAAGATTCAAGCCCTACTATGGTAAAAGAGATAGAAAGAGAAGATTATTATTATATCATCATGCCAATGAGTATAGGTGAAGAATAATTAACAATCTATTATAGAGGGAAATATGTTTGAAGTAGAAAATAAATTTTATGAAGAACATATAAAAGAATTCAGAGAAAAGTATCTAGGCAAACATATAGTAATAAAAGGTAATGAATTAAAAGGCATATATAATAGCGACGAAGAAGCTATTAATGAATCAATAAAAACTATGGAACTAGGTACTTTTGCTGTAAAAATAGTATCTAATAACGATGAAGATACTAATTGGAGATTCTATTCTCGTGTCAATATTTAATAAAAATAAGCAATACCATTTTGCATTTAAATTAGAATACAATCATATACCTGTAGAATTAAAAACTAAAGTATTAATCAAAAATAAATTCGGAATAGAAAAAGAATATGATGCAGTATGGGATACAGGAGCAACTAACACTGCTATTACACATAAAGTATATCAAGAACTAAATTTAAAGCCTATTGACAGCTGCAAGGTTAGAGGTGTTAATAGCGGAATTCATACTGTTAATATAGTATTAATAGATATATCATTATCAAATAAAGTTAATATCAAAAATATTAGAGCCGGTATTTGTGATATCGGAGGATGTGATATGCTTATTGGAATGGATATTATTAAATTTGGAGATTTAGCAATATCTAATAAAAATAATAAGACAATATTTAGTTTTGCAATACCTCCATTTGATGATCCAACAGACTTATTAGAAAAAGCAAATAAAGTTAATAAAAATAATGGATATTAATAAAAAGAAATTTTAATAAAATTTCCAGATGCTATTATATTATAAATAATTTAATTCTATTAACTCAAGATGAAGGCATATTAAAATATAATGGATACAAAAACATGGAAATAAAAAAATGTTTCTAATAGCACATTTTCATTATAATAAAAACACTACTATTTTTATCGCTTTTAATATATAATGTCTTTCACTAATAAAACAAAAGGGCTTAATTACAAATGATACTCAAAGAACTTACATTGCGTTCTTTTAGAAATTATAATGAAAATATATTTGAATTTTCTGATAAAATTAATGTACTTTATGGTCATAATGGCTCCGGCAAAACTAATATACTTGAAGCAATATATATGCTTGGAAATGGGGTATCATTTAGAACCAGACTTGACAGGGAACTTGTGAAAAATGGTAATGATAATTATTTTTTACGCGGTGTTTTTAGAGAAGATGAACTTAATTATGACACTAATATAGAAATAGCATATCAAAAAAAAATAAAAAAAGTATTCATTGATAAGAAAGAAGTATCATCAAGAAAAGATTTAATAGGAAAAATACTTTATGTTATATTCCTTCCTAATGATACCGACTTGGTAATAGCAGAACCAAAATTAAGACGCGATTATTTTAATATGCTTATATCAACAATATCATTAGAATATTTACAATGCTTAATCAAATATAATAAGCTTTTAAAAATGAGAAATATTTGTTTAAGTACAAAGCCTAATGAAGCATATATTTATAATAGCGACATAGCAAAACTTTCAATTTATATAGCTAATGAAAATAAAAAATATTCTAAAATCTTAGAAGAAAATATGAATGAAATTTATAAAAACATATTTCATAATGAAAACCCTTATGCTATAAAATATCAATCTACAATAGAAGATATAAATAGTGAAAGCGAATATATAAAAAAACTAGAAAGCACATTACAAGAACAAATAAGAATGCGTACAACCTATTTCGGTATACACAGAGCAGAGTATCAATTCTTCTATAAAGATTCACTATCAAAGAAATTCTCATCACAGGGCGAGAAAAGAATGTTCACGCTTATAATGAAATTGGCAAGCGAAAAAATATTATCAGAGTACAGAAAAAAACGCCCTATTCTATTAATAGATGATGCTATGCTTGAATTAGATAATACAAGACGCGATAATATACTTGAATATATAAAAACTTTGGGGCAGGTATTCATAACAGTAACAGAAAAAGAGAAAGTAAAAAACTTTGAAAACGGAAAAGTATTTGATATACCAAATATAAGAATGTAAAAATTATAGAGGATCTAAAAATGAAATATAAACCTCAGACAAAAGATGAATTAAAAGAATTGTTAAAAGATGAAAATATATATTTAGGCGATATTAATACAAGTTTAATAACTGATATGAGTGCATTATTTTTTAATAATATAAGAGAAGATTTTTCAGGTATAGAAACTTGGGACGTTTCTCATGTAACAAGTATGGGCGGAATGTTCAAAAATGCAGTTAATTTTAATCACAATATAAATAATTGGGATGTATCCAATGTTACAGTTATGTCTGCTATGTTTTGCGGTGCTAAAAGTTTCAATCAGCCTTTAGATAAATGGAATACTTCAAATGTTAAATACATGATGGAGATGTTTAAGAATGCTGAAAATTTTAATCAAAATATAAATAGCTGGGACGTTTCAAAAGTAGAAAATATGAGTTATATGTTTAAGAAATGTAAAAAGTTTAATTATCCGCTTAATGATTGGAATGTGTCATCAGTTGTTAATATGGAAGGTATGCTTTCTAATTGTGAAAGTTTTAATCAGCCATTAGACAAATGGAATGTAAGTAATGTAAAAGATATGTCTAAAATGTTTTATTATACTAAAAATTTTAATCAAAATATTAATGACTGGAATGTATCTAATGTAGAAAATATGAGCTGTATGTTTCAAGGAGCTGTTAATTTTAATAGTGCTTTAGACAAGTGGAATGTATCTAATGTAAAATATATGTCGTTAATGTTTTGTTTTACTAAAAGTTTTAATCAGAATTTGGAATCTTGGAAGTTAGGAGAAAATGTTAGTATGAAATATGCTTTTATTGATTCTCCTATAGAAAATAATCCTCCTTCTTGGTATAAAAATTAAAAGTTATTTATACTGGATTGTAATATACTTTATAAATTATATATACTGAAAATTTTTAACTTTGTCAACTGAAGTACTTAATATAAATTTTATCTACTTTTTTGCCGCACAAAAAAGTAGCAAAAAACGCAATTGCTAGAACTTTATATTTTAAGAATATGTATTAAATATGGTATAAACCCTAGTTTTAGGTCAAAAATGCAGTTGTTTTGGTTCTTTTATACCAATAAAAGAACTGGGGTGCGGGGCAAAGCCCTGCAGATATTTAAAATTTAAAAAAATTATTTTTGACAAAATATAGTTGTTTAAGTATATACTAAAAATTTTTAACTTTGTCAACCGCTAGCTTTACCTCAACAGCTCGGTACGCTTCGCGGGCACCTTCCCGCACGATATCATTTATTTCTATAGAATGTCCTCTATAAGTGCGGCTGATTACTTATTATTGTACAAAAATTAATAATTTACATTTGCAAAATATAAAAATTGACCAAGTATAGTTGTTTAGGTATATACCGAAATTGTATTATTTAAAAGTTCTTTCATCAAATAATTTTATTATATCGTCTCTTTTCTTTCTTGCGGCTATTCTATAAGCTGTGTTGCCGTAACTGTTTCTCTCTCTAGGATCAGCACCAGCATCTAAAAGTTCTTCTATTATATTTAGAGGTGTACCTATAGTTCTGTATATCTTTCTGTTTAAAGTAGGATCCATTGTAGGTGCCTCATAATCATACATTACAGCACGTATTAAAACTGTATTGCCGTTTCTATCTCTGGCATTAACGTTAGCACCAAGATCTATAACCTTTTTTATTAACTCGAAATCTAAATCCCTTTTTTCTATTAAATACATCAATAATGTTTTACCGTCATTTGTACTGAAAGAATTAATATCAGCACCTAAATTAATATATTCATTAAGTATGTATGTAGAATATGTACTGTCAAAATTAGTAGATATAATTTGAGCATTATATATTAAGCCGTCATTTAAATTTGTTGCCCCAGCATTAACTAATTCTTTTATTATATTAATATCAGTAGTAGCAGTTAATGGAGATTTTCTCTCAGCACCTTTATAATTTCTGTACGCTTCTATATAAGCTCTGGTATTAACATTTGCACCATTATCTATTAAATATTTTACAACTTCTAAATGATTGCCCTCACATGCTGAAACTAAGGCAGGATTAATATCTTTAGCACCTAATTCTATAAGTTTCTGTACAATCTCTAATTGTCCGCCTATTGCTGCATAAGATAAAGCCAAATTATAATTACTTGCCCCAGCTTTCATTATTTCTTCAGCTATATCCCAATATCCTTCAGCACATGCCACATAAAAAGCAAAATCAAAATCTTTAGCACCAAAATCTAATAATTCCTTTACTATATCCATATTGCCTATTTGAGTTGCATACATTAACGGAGTCATACCATAATGAATATTATATAAGTCTAGGTTCTCCCCTTCCCTCAATAATGTTTTTATTTTATTTAAATCATTATTTTTTATAGAGTCCATCAATTCATCATTTTGGGCAAATAATAAGGCTGTATTAAATATTATAAATAGTAAAATTATTATCTTATTCATTATCAAATCCAAGTTATAAAATACCGCTATAATTATCGGAAACAATAAAAGTATACTTATTAAATAAAAAATTTGCAAAATTCTAAATAAAATGCCGAAATTAGTAAACATAACTACAATATAGCCCTATAGGTATGTTGCTATTTATTTTTATAGGTTTATAATTTTAATATAGGGGTAGAATTAAATATTTAAGAGGTATGAATTATGGAAATAAGTATTCGTAATAATGCTCCTTACATAAGAAACAATAATAGCATAAGAAATAATAACAATAGCATCAATAATATTGTTCAGGAAGCAGCAGCTAAAACTCCATTAAGCGAAGTTGGTGTATGTAAAACATGTGCTTCAAGAACTTATCAAGATGGTTCTAATGATATAGGAGTATCATTCAAAAGTCCTACACGTATAGATCCTTCAAGTGCACCTTCGCTTGTAGCATCACATGAACAGGAACATGTTGCTAATAATCAAAGATCAGCAGAAAAAAGCGGCGGAGAAGTTATTTTCCAAAATGTAACATTAACTACTAATATATGCCCTGAATGTAAAAGAGTATATGTTTCAGGCGGTGTTACTAGAGCAGCCATTGCTAGTCCTTCAAGCAAAGGAAATAATGTAGATACTTACGCTTAAAAATTATATTTCTTATTTTTTATTAATACTATAAAAAATCTCTTTTTATAACAAAAGGCTTATTACAAATATAACATGCTATATAGTAATCTCATAGTAAAAAAATTTATTCTTAACATATTTTTATAAAACTTTCATTGATTTTTTATTTTTTAAATATAAAATAATCCAATATAAAAATTTTGGAGATATGTACAAAAATGAGAGAAATAATCAACTTTAACACTAACTGGAAATTTTTCAAAGAATGGAAAGATAATATGAAAAATGAAAAGTTAGATAATGGAGAAAATATTACTTTACCTCATACAGTTGCAGAAATACCTTTACACTATTTTGATGAATCTGATACTTGGCTTGTTACAGGATATCAAAACTCATTCAAATATGAAAAATCAAAATTAGAAAACAAAAGAGTATTAATTAACTTTGAAGGTGCTATGGCAGCTTGTGAAGTATTTGTTAATGGACAAAGTTTCGGCGAACATAAAGGCGGATATTTACCATTTATACATGATATTACTGATGTATTAAAAGATGGCGACAATATTATATCTGTAAAATTAGACAGCACAGAAAGAAATGATATACCACCTTTCGGACATGAAATAGACTACTTATGTTACGGCGGAATATACAGAGAAGTTCAAATAATAATAGTAGATAATATTTCTATAGAAAATGTTATGCTTACTGGACTTGCTGATCAAACATTAACAGGAAAAATAAGAATAAGAAACAGTAAAAAAGAAAATGCAAAAGAAAAAGTTTCTATAGATCTTTATAATAGAGAATATCATATATGTAAGATAGAAAAAGAAGTAACTTTACAAAGCGGTGAATTATTTACAGATATAGAAATAAATGAACATATAGATTCTGATAGAATAGAACTCTGGACTATTGATAATCCTAGACTTTATAAAGCAGAAGCTACTCTTTCTAATGAAGATGCACTTTCTGTAAGAATAGGATTTAGAACTGTTGAGTTTAAAGAAGACGGTTTCTTCTTAAATGGAGAAAACATCAAATTAAGAGGATTAAACAGACATCAAAGCTTCCCTTATGTTGGTTATGCTATGCCTGAAAGAATACAGAAAAAAGATGCTGATATATTAAAATTTGATTTAGGTCTTAATGTTGTACGTTCTTCACATTACCCTGCTTCAAGACATTTCTTAGACAGATGTGATGAAATAGGTTTAATGGTATTTGAAGAAATTCCTGGCTGGCAGCATATAGGCGATAAAGCTTGGCAAAAAGTTTCTGTAGAAAATGTTAAAGATATGATAGAAAGAGATTTCCACCATGCTTCTATTATAATATGGGGTGTAAGAATCAATGAAAGTCAGGATAATCATGATTTCTACACAGAAACTAATGAAGTTGCTCATAAACTAGATAAAACTAGACAAACAGGCGGAGTAAGATATATAGTTGGAAGTGAACTATTAGAAGATGTATACACAATGAATGACTTTAATTTAGACGGTGTTGCAGATCCTATAAGAGCTCAGAAATGTGTAACTAGATTGGATAAAAATGTTCCTTATATGATAACAGAATATAACGGACATATGTTCCCTACAAAAATGCATGACTGTGAAGAAAGAACTATTGAACATACTAGAAGACATTATGCTGTAATTAATGCAGTAGCAATAGATAAACATATAGCTGGTTCAACTGGTTGGTGTACTTTCGATTATCATACACATTATAATTTCGGTTCTGGAGACAGAATTTGTTATCATGGTGTTTATGATATGTTTAGAAATCCAAAATTGGCTGCAAGCGTATATTCATCACAAATGAGCAAAAAAAATGGTATAGTATTAGAACCTATAACATTATATTCTAGAGGAGAAAGATCTATAGGAGGTGTTTCACCTTTAATGATTTCTACAAACTGTGATTATATAGAAATATATCATAATAATGATTTAATAACTAAAGAATACCCTGCAACTGGAAAATATCAAGGCTTAAAACATCCTCCTGTAATAGTAAATTTAGCTGTTAATATTCCTGGAGTAAGTGAAATGGATTGGGTTGATATTAGAATAGTTGGTTATATAGATGGAAAACCAGCTATAGAAAAAACTTATTTAAGCAACCCTACTTTCAAAGCATTAGAAGTAAAAGCTGATGATACAGAAATAAATTCTATAAATGATGGTTCTACTTGGGACTGTACTAGAATCACAGTAAAAGCAGTTGATGCTGTAGGAAACAGACTTCCATATATAAATGAAGCTATAATAATAGATGTTCAAGGTGACGGAGAATTAATAGGAAATGATAATCCTGTACTTGAAGGCGGTTACTATTCTTTCTGGGTTAAATCAAATGACAAAAAAGGAAGCATCAAAGTAACTGTAAAAAATAAAAGAGTTGCTGATCAAACTTTAGAAATCAAAGTAAAATAAATAATTAAATAAAATTTATTATAGGGCTTGAATATACAATATTCAGGCCCTTTTTATTATAAAATTAGATACTCATAAATAACAATACTTGTTTTATTTTAAATTTATTGTTTAATATAATTAGAAAATTTATTAAAGCAGGTAGAACCCAATGAAAAATGAAGATATAAAAAAATATGTAGAAGTTATATATGATTTTTGGTACAGTTCCAATAGATTTTATTATTTGTGGGCTAAACAATATGGTATTACAGATTTAGCATTATTTACTTTATTTATTATCTACAATAGTAAAGAATGTATGCAAAATACAATAACAGAAAAATTATCTGTACCAAAACAAACAGTATGTTCTATATTAGATAATTTTGAAAAAAAAGGTTATATAAAGAAAAAAATTAATCCTGAAGATAAAAGAAACAGATTAATAAGTTTAACAAAAAAAGGATTAACTTTTGCTGAACCTATTTTAAAAGAATTAGAAAAATTGGATGTAGCAATGTTAAAATGCTTATCAGCAGAAGAGATAAAAAATTATGTAGAGCCTCAAAAAAAGCTTATCAATTTTATGGAAAATTATTTTAATAACTAATATATTGAATTTATATTAATAATCATTATAATAATATAATTAATACTATATAAAGGCGGTTTTATTTTGAAAGTTATACCTTCAGATAGTCTTTTAAAAAACAGACAAGAAAAAGTTAGTGAAAAATTATGTGCGGATTGCAATTCTTTATGCTGTCATGACTTGGTTATGGAAATAGCTCCACCTAAAAATGAAAGCGAACTTAATACATTAAAATGGTATTTACATTTCAGACATTCATTTATATTTATATATGAAAAAACTTGGTATCATATGATAAGAAGCGAATGCAGATATTTAGATAAAAAAACTTATCTTTGCAAAAATTATGAAAACAGAAATGAAATTTGTTCAAAGCATAGCCCTCCAAAATGTGAAAGATATGAAGAATGGTATGATATAATTTTTGATGATCAATATGAATTGGAAAAATATGTTTATGAAAATAAAATTATAAAGAAAAAATCAAGCAGCAAGAAAAAAACAGCTAAAAAAATAAATAAATAAATAATATTATGAAAAAACAAAAAATCAAAAGAGTATGCATTACATATCCGCCATTTGAATACAATAATGGATATCCTCTGATATCTTTAAATAGACAATTTCAATGGTTGAGAAATCCATCTTTTTCATACCCTATTATCCCATCTTATGCTGCTACTCTTTTAAAAAACAATGGTATTAATGTTGTGTTTCTGGATACAATAGCAAGAAGCATGACAACTATAGAATGGTTTGAAAATATAGAAAGCATATCTCCAGACTTAATATTTTTTGAGGTAAAAACTCCTCTTATTAATTATATATGGGATACAATAGAAGTATTAAAAAGAAAATATGAAGATACATATATCGTTTTAGCAGGAGATCATGTTACAGCCTTACCTGAAGAAAGTATGGAAAAATCAAAAGCAGATTTCATATTAACAGGCGGTGATTATGATATGCTACTTTTGAATTTGGTTAATCATATTAATAATGGTGAAAAATTAGATAAAGGAATATATTATAGAACAATAAATGGAAATATAAGAAATACAGGAAAATTTGTATTAGAAGAATCTTTAGACAGACTTCCATTTATAGACAGGAATCTTACTAATTGGAAACTATACTCCAAATCAAATGATTATTTCAAAAGGACTCCAGGAACATTTATAATGGCTGGCAGAGGTTCTATATATAATAATTATAACAGTAATTCATCTAATATACTTTTTAATAACATAAGATTAAGAAATCCAATTAATGTAGTAGATGAAATAGAATATTTAAATAAACGTTATGGAATAAAAGAGGTATTAGACAGCTCAGTTTACTTTCCCACAGGAGAATGGCTTTCATTATTCTGCGAAACTATGAAAGAAAGAAAATTAAATAAAAAAGTACATATAGATTGTTATATATATCTTGGAGTTTTGGAATATCAAGATTATAAAATGATGAAAAAAGCAGGATTTAAAACTGTTACTTTTAATTTACCTTCTGGAAATACTAAAACAATAGAACATCTTGGTATAAAAAATAACAATATAGAAAATATAGTAAACTCTATCAAATTAGCCAGAAAAGCCGGACTATTTACAGATATGATGGTAAAAATAGGATATCCTTGGGAAAATGATGAAGATATAATAAACACTTTTGAAATAGTAAAAGATTTAATGCTAAACGGCTATATTAACTCAATGAATGCCTCTATATTTGTACCATATCCTGGAACTAAATTATTTGAATATTGCGATGAACATAATCTCATTACAACAAAAAATTGGTTTGATTATGATATGAGAAAAACTGTAATGGAATTAGATATAGAAGAGGAAAAGATATTTCAATATATAGAATATTTCTATAATTTATCTTTTAACCCTCTATATGTGTTTAATAAAATAAAAAGTATAAGAGATATTTACGATATAAAATATCATATAAGATCATTAAAGAATGTATTATCATATTATATGAAAGATAATGACACAATGTAAAAAAATTTATACTTGCATATTAGCAATTTTAATGATATTCTCTTATTATGGTTTTATATAACATAAATATTTAAGGAACATAATTAGATGAAAAAAATATTTGTTTTTATATTATCTATAATTTTTATACAAAGTAATTTATTATTTAATGATGTAGTTAACAGCATTGTGGGAATAGTAGGTTCTATGCCGATTACTTATGAAGATTTTATAAGCAGAAGAACTTTTTTAAGACTTCAGGCTAGATCTATAGGTCAAAAAATTAATGATGATATGGTTTACAAAGATTTAATAGAAGAGAGAATAATGTATTTAAAATTAAAAGAATACAATTATGTTATAGAAGAAAATGATGTAAGCAGAAGATTAGAAAACATAGCAAAACAATACAATATGACTTTAGACCAATTTGCAAAGCAATTAATGGCTGAAGGAATATCTTATGAAGAATACAGAAATTCTATAAAAAAGCAAATAGCTATGGAAAATTTAAATGGATTAGTAGTTAATAATACAGAAATAACAGATGCAGAAGCTGATGAATTTTATAACAGCACAAAAGATAAATCAGCATTTGAAGTAGATACATTAGTAAAACTTTCTTGGATATTTTTCAAAGCAACAACATTTACAGAAAAAGGCGAAAAACAGGAATTAGCGAAAAAAGTAAGAGGTCTTGCAGCAAGAGGACAAGATTTTGGAGAGCTTGCTAAAAAATACAGTGACGATGCTGCTACAAAAGATAACGGAGGCGATTTAGGATACAATTTACTTTATGATGCTGGAAAAAGATCATTACCTGCACAAATAAATGCCGGACTTAATTTAGCTAAAAGAGGCTATAAAGTAGGTACAGTAAGCAGTGTAAGAGAATTAGTAGGAAAAGGTTTTTATATAGTAAAAATAGTTGGTGTCGAAAAAGATATGGAAAGTATAAGAACAAGAGTAAAGAATTATCTTGGTGAAATACGTATGAGAGAATCTTTTGTTAAATGGCTAGATGAAGAAACTAAAAGAGTATCTGTACAATTATATAAATAATAATACTGCAGCAAATATTATACAATCAAGTATATAATTTCATAAAACATATAATTAATTTTAGAATTAAGAAATTTATTAAAAATATCAAATTTTTTTAACAAATTTAGCAATTAATATTTAATAAAATACGTATTATATATTGACATTTAGTATGTTTGCTATATGATTTTATGATAATTAATGGAAGGTAAAAAAATGTTTGATATAATCGCA
>NZ_CALXRM010000083.1 GCF_944390845.1 uncultured Brachyspira sp. | reverse complement strand
ATTATCAATAGTATTAGCAGAGAACTTTCATCTGTTTGAAAATTGACAAAATATAGTTGTTTAGGTATATACTGAAACAAATATATTTTAAGAATTATTATTTTTATACATTAGTAAGAAACTGTATCAGATATAAACTATTGTTGTTTAGTTTTTATTATATAAATTGAAATATTATATCAATAACAAGTAAATCAGAACATTATTAATTTATAAATAATATAATGGTAATCCAAAAAACTATTTACAAAAAAAGACGAAGCCTAATTTTTTAAGCTCCGTCTTTATTATTATAATCTGTAAAAAAATCAATTATACTTCTTTTACATATACTTTATTCATTGTTGAATTTTCCATAGGGTTGTCATTATGGTCTCTTTTTAAAGAAACTATTTTATCAGCAACATCCATACCATTAACAACTTTTCCCCAAACTGTATATTGTCCATCTAAATGAGGTGCATCAGCTACACAAATAAAGAATTGTGAACCTGCACTGTCTGGGTGCTGGCTTCTAGCCATTGAACATATTCCTCTAGCATGATGAACATCATTAAATTCTGCTGGAATATTAAATCCTGGACCGCCTGTTCCATGTAAATGTCTTTTTGTAGCATCTTTACTAACAGGGTCTCCGCCTTGTATCATAAATCTAGGTATTACTCTATGAAATCTAATTCCATCGTAAAAACCTTCATTAGCAAGTTTTTTTATAGCTTCAACATGTTTTGGTGCTTTATCTGGATAGAATTCTATTTCAATAGTACCATAATCTGTTTCAATAAATAAATGTTCCATTATAATTTTCCTTTAATAAATATTAATTATTATTTTACATAAACTTTATTCATTCTAGCTGGCTCTATAGGGTTATCATTAGCATCTCTTCTTAAAGAAACGATTTTATCAACAACATCCATTCCGCTAACAACCTCGCCCCAAACTGTATACTGACCATCTAAAAATGTACTGTCAGCTACACAAATAAAGAATTGTGAACCTGCACTGTTTATACTCTGACTTCTAGCCATTGAACATATTCCTCTTCTATGAGAAACATCGTTAAACTCTGCTGGTATAACAAAATTAGGACCGCCTGTTCCATGTAAATGTCTTTTTGTAGGGTCTTTACTTAAAGGATCACCGCCTTGAATCATAAAGCCTGGTATAACTCTATGGAAAAGTGTTCCATTATAAAAACCTTGATTAGCTAACTTCTTAATAGCTTCAACATGTTTTGGTGCTTTATCTGGGAAAAATGCTATTTCTATAGTACCAAAATCTGTTTCAATAAACAAATGTTCTTTTGAAGCTTTAGGCTTCTGTGCTATTAATACAGTTGCAAATGCTGTAATACAAATTAATGAAAAAATAATAATTTTTAACTTTTTTACCAAAATATGTACCTCTTAATTTATTTTCTACTATAAACCAATTATAGATAGATTTGTAAATGTTGATTTTACTTTTGATTAGCAGCATTTTCATTAGCTTCTACTTGATCAGTATTATCCTCATCCATTTGTTCATCTATAACTGAATTTTCTGTTTCTTCAGTTTGTTCTTCTACAGCTTCTTCATCTTCTATAACTATATTTCCTTCTTTAACAGTAGTTGCATCATCTGGTATTACTTTTTTATCTTCATCTGCAGCAGTTTCTTCTGTTGTCATTTCTTCTTCTGCTGTTGTTTCATCTGCAGCCATTTCTTCTTCTGCCGCATCTTTTGCTGTATCTTCTATAGGTGTAGCAGGTACTGCTTCTTGCTGTGCATTAGTATTAGTAGTCTGCATTTGGTTAGTGTCCATTTGATTAGTTTGAAGCTGATTAGTCTGCATCTGCTGATTTGTTGTATAAGATTTTATACTGTTATAAGTTTGATTAGGATCATAAGTTCCTTCTCTAAGCTCACCTTTCAAACTAGGTATAGTTAATATTTGACCTGCTCTTATTATAGAAGGATCTTTAATTTTATCTTTATTAGCTTCATATATTTTCTTCCATAAGTTACCATTACCATATATGAAGTCATAAGAAGCTATACGCCATAAAGAGTCTGTATTAGTTTTTCTTGACTGAACTTTATAATATTTAGGGAAAGAACCTTCTGGTATTATAACTGGTTCTTCTTCTTTATCTCCGCTTGAAGATTCCATTAAATTTACTAAGCTAAGAACATTTTTAGAATGCATTAAAGAATCTGAATAATTTTTTGCTACTAATGTTTCACCTGCTGAAGACAATGATTTTGCAGCATCTCCATACATATTAGGTTTGCTTTCATTATAGCCATCTTGTTTAGCTTTATCCATAGCTTTTTGTGCTTTTTCATAAGCTAAAGGTGCTTCTAATGCATCAAGTTTGCTCATAGCTTCTTTTGATTTTGTAAGTGAATTAGTATAATCTCCATTTCTTAATAAATCTTTTGATTCGTCTCTTAAATTAGTTATAGCAGTATCATTATTATCACCATTAGTTAATACAGATTCTGATATTAAATATTCTCTTCTTGAATCTATAGAAAGTACATTGTATCCTAATTCTGATTTGTCTGCTGATTTATTATATTCCAACATAGTATTTGTATAATCTGTAGAGTTAGTAGCAGCATCAAACATATTATTTGCTGAATTCATATCATTAACCGATTCATTATACAAATTCATAGTTAATTCATTAGTGTCGCCTCCAACACCTTTAAATAAACTTAAATACTTTTCAGCATTTCTTTGGCTGTTTAGTACATATTCATATACACCATATCTAGCTATGATTTTATCTGAATATTCTTTACTTAATTTTGAATATTCTATACTTTGATTATAATCACCAACATCATGTGCTTCTATTGCCATTTCTCTATATCTTTGTGCTAGTTTATAATCATCACTCTCTGAAATGCTTGTTGGTAAATCCTTAGGCAATTCAGGAGGTAAAATAAAATTATTAGTATCTTGTCCGTATAATAAACTTGATACAAATAAAGTAATAAATAAAAATAATCCTTTTTTCATTTTATAAACTCCAATTATTTTATAAAATATTAAATTAAATAAATAACTATACTATTATTTATTTTTTAGAAGGTGTTTTCTCTAATTCATCAACTTGTTTAATTTTTGCTTCTGCTTCTTTTATACCTCTTGCACTTTCATCATATCTTTTTTTAGTTGTAAAATATGCTTTATGATGGTATTTTTTTACATTTAAGAAACAATTAACTGCTTCCTCATAATTATTTGTACTTAAAGCAGATAATGCATTTATATAATTAAGTTCTGCAAATTCGTAATTGTCTTTATCTACTCTATATGCTTTAATTTCTTTTGAATATACTCTTTCTGTAGAAGTTTCTTCCTTTAATACTTGTGCATATTGAGGCAAACCATCATTTAATACAGTTTGATAAGCATTTGATGCTGTAGTAAGAAGTTCTTTTACTTTTGCTGGTTCTTTATTTTCATCTATTAATATAACTGCTTCAGAATAGTTTGCTTCAGCTATGTCAAATTGTTCTTTGGAATAGTTTTGCAAATCATATCTGATAGTTTTATCTCTCAAAACAGATGCATCTTTATATTCTTTTAAAGGCATACTTTCTGAACAAGACATAATAATAAATAAAGTTAATAATAATGTAAAAATGTACTTTTTCATTTGCATAATACTCCAATCAATTTTCTATAAACAATAAGATACTTTTATATTATACTACTAACTATAAAAGTCAATAGTTACTTAAAAATTTAATAATAATTGTTAAATAAAAAAGCAAGATAATTTATAATAAACTATCTTGCCTAAAACAAAACTAATAATTATTTAATGATTAATTAGCATTTTCAGTAGCAACTTCTACATTTCCTTTGAAAGTATATACTAAGTTAGTACCTGTAGTAGTTGTTATAGTTAATACATCACCATTTAAAGAGATAGTATCAGCTGCACCTAATAATTGTAAATATTCATTCTCAACAGCCATATCTTCTTCTGGTCCAGCCATTTTAGTAGAACCTAAAGCTTTAAATGCAATTTTATTGCCATTTAAAGTAAATTCTGTGAAATAGCTATTAACTGCTGATTTTCCGCCTATCATATTAGTAGCAGGGAAAGATATAGTAACTTCTTTACCTTCATACATATTAGTGATAGCGAATTCTTTACCTACTAAATCATCAACTGTAACAGCTGCTGATGTCATAGCTGCATCATTTTTATCTGTTGCCTGTGCATTTTCAGATGCTGCACCTGAATTTCCGCCACATGATACTGCGAATACTGTTCCAATAACAACTAGAACTAATGATAACATTTTTTTCATAATTTTATTTCCCCAAAATTAAATTTTAAAAAAGATTATATTATAATTAAATTTTATTATCAATGTTATATACAGTAATCTTGAAAAAAAATTTTACTTTTTTGATAAAAATATATGCTATTTATAGAAAATAAAGCTGATTATTAAAAATAATATAATAATTAAATATTATTTTGCTCCAGCTTTTTTAAGTATTTCTACTATTTTAGTATATTTTTTCTCGGATGCATAAGTTAATGCTGTCTTACCATATTTATCTTTTATGTTAACATCAGCACCAGCATCAACCAATATTTTTACTATTTCTGCATGACCTTTTGAAGCTGCCCTACTCAATGCGGTTCTTTTTCTTACATTAACTGCATTAAGATTAACTTTTTTATCAACTAAAACCTTAACTACTTCTGTCAATCCTTCTTCTGATGCCTCTATTAATGGAGTTTCACCCATTCTATCTTTTGAATTAATATCGACCCCATCATTAATCAGTTCTATAGCTTTTTTCACATCTTTTTTCTCTAATGAATCCATCAAGGCATTTGAACTTTGCTTTCCAAATAATATAACCGAAAACATAAAAATAATAATTAAAATATTTCTCATAAATATATTTCTCCTCATAAAAAATAGTATAATAAAAAAATATACAATTGTCATCTTTTATAAAGAAAATATATATTATGTTAATTGTATTTATAAAAATATTAAAAAATTATATTATTTAAATTATGCCTATAGAACAAATATATAAAATAATCATCAATAAAAAAATAAAAACAGTACTTTTAGTAATATGTTTTATTATAGCTTGAAATTATTTTTTATTATTGCTAGTGATAAACTATTTCTTATTCTTAACATTCATTTTCTTATAATTATTTCTATGTTTCGTGATTTTCTTTAAAGCCATCTTTCTGTCTTTTTTTATCTCTATAGAAGATTTTTGTAATTCTCTATTCTCATTGAGTAATGTTATATAAGCATCATATCTTTCATAAGGTATTTCATCATTTTCAAGAAGTTCCAATATATAACAATCCGGTTCATGCTGATGAGTACAGTCTTTAAACTTACATTTCTTTGCAAACTCTTCCAAATCCTCAAATGTTTTCTTTATGCCTTTATCATCTTCCCATAAACCTAAATTTCTTAATCCGGGAGTATCTATCACTACACCTCCGCTGTCTAAAACTAAAAGTTCTCTATGCGTAGTTGTATGCATTCCTTTGAAATCGTACTCTCTTACCTCTTGAGTTTTCATTTTTTCATCTTTCAAAAGGTAATTTATAATAGTAGATTTTCCTGCTCCTGAAGCTCCGATAAATACTGATGAAGTATCTTTTTTAATATATTTTAAAAATGTATCTGCATTCTTTCCTGTTTTTGAACTGTAGGCAAATGCTGTTTCATTAGGATAAGTTTCTTTTATAGATGCTAATAATTCTTTGTATTCTGCATCTTCATATAAATCGATTTTACTTATTGCAATTATTGGTTTTATACCTGAAGTATGAACTACAGATAAATATCTTGCTATAGCTGACATTGGCATTTCATTATCGATTCCTACTATAATAAAAGCGTAATCAATATTGCTTACTATAGCCTGAATATCATTTTTTTTAATATTAGCTTTTCTATATAAAATATTTTTTCTAGTGAGAATCGTATCAATAAAAGCATTATTATCAGATTTTTTCATCAATACCCAATCGCCTACAACTGGAAGCTCGCTCTGTATTTCAGAATTATATCTAATCTTTCCCTTTATTCTAGCTAAAAATTCGCCTTCATCAGAAAACAAAGTATAATATCTTTTATTGATTCTTATAACTCTTGCCGGTACAAGTTCTTCATTATTAATTTCTTCTAAACTATTAACTTTCAAAGCTGATAAAGCTAATTTCTCAAAATATTCATCAAAGCCAATATCTTTTATTTTCAATATTCATCTCTCCAAATTAAAAATATTACTATAGTATAATACTAAAATAAATAACATTTGTCAATTTAATTTATTTTATATATTTATATATTAAACCCAAATAGTATATACCTAAACAATTATATTTTGTCAAAAATAATTTTTTTAAATTTTAAATATCTGCAGGGCTTTGCCCCGCACCCCACTTCTTTTGGTGCCCCAAAGAAGCAAAAGGGCTATATTTTAGCTTAAATTAATAGTTTATATTACATGTAAAACAATTTTAGTATGATTTAGTACTAATTTTATACCTTGCACTTTTTGCAACTTTGACGAAGTCCGCAGAGCGTATGCGGCGGGAAAAAGTTGAATAAAAAAATGACAAACTTAAAAATTTTCAGTATATACTAGAAATTTTTAACTTTGTCAACTGGATGCACTTTATATAGAATTATCTACTTTTTTGCCGCACAAAAAAGTAGCAAAAAACGCAATCTCTATAACTTTATATAAAAAACCTGCCTATTAAATATATGGTATAACCTATAAAAATGCAGTTGTTCGCGAAGCGTATCCGAGCCTGTCGAGGATATAAGGTTCTTTTATACCAATACCGAAAGGTACCTACTCGGTAAAAGAACTTGGGTATGGGGGAAAGCCCCAGATATAAAAAAGAAAATATAATTTTATTTTTATTATTTGCGGGGACTAGCCCACCGCTATGCGTACTTCGTCCCCCCCACTTCTTTTGCGACCGAAAGAAGTACTGTAAGTATTGCCTCAAAGAAGCAGCTTCGGCAAAAGGGCTATATTTTAGCTTAAATTAATAGTTTATATTACATGTAAAACAATTTTAGTATGATTTAGTACTAATTCTATCCTCGCACTTTCGCGAAGCGTATCCGAGCTTGTCGAGGATATAAGCAACTTTGACGAAGTCCGCAGAGCGTATGCGGCGGGAAAAAGTTGAATAAAAAAATGACAAACTTAAAAATTTTCAGTATAAACTATTCTAAATCTTCTTTAGTATCTATATCTTTTAATTTATTTTCATCTATAGTATAGAAAAAAGCATCATCAATATTTTTCTTTATAATCTTTAATGCCCCATTATCATTTTCTAAATTTAAAATATCATTAATATACTTAGATGAAAAAATCGCTGGATTTGAAGGTCTGTCATTAGTAAACATTGCTCCTATATTTTTATGGCTATATAAAAATAATTTAATCATATTAAAAATGTCATAGCTTTCCAAAAAAGGCATATCGCATACAAAAAAGGCAAATAGATCGGAATTATTTTTTAAAGCCTCATTAATACCAAATTTTATAGATGCACTTATACCTTCATTATGCTTTGAATTGTATACTGCATTATAATCTTTATTTTCAAATGATTTATTTATTATATCATCATATATACTTACAGCTATAACAGAAGTTTCTATATGTTTTAATTTTTCATCTTCTTTAAATAATTTTTTCACATTAGATATTTTATTTATTGTATTTTCAAATAAAGTTTTATTTCCTAATTGATTAAATTTGTGAATTAGTTTATTTCCATTAAAACGCTTACTGCTTCCCGATGCTAATATAATAAATGCAATTTTTTTGTAATCGATATTATTATTCTTTGTAAAATCATTTAAATATAATTGAATGTTATTACATTTATATTTAAGTTTATCAATATAATATTTATCAGCAATATAATTAATAACATTCAAATTTACTATTTGTTCTGGATCTATTTCATTACATAAATTATACCTAAAACAAACCTCTTTAAATTTCCTTCCCAAACTATGAAGCCCCATTATAACAACTATTTCATCTATTTTTCCATATAAAAATTCTGGTATAACTGGTTCATTTTCATTAGGTATTTTTATAGCATGATATTTTGCCCCATCAGCTTCAATAAAAATAATATCAGCATAATGCATAGCTTTCTTTAATATATCATCTCCGGCATACATTAATTTTTTATCATCAAATTCTTTTCCAAGTATTATTATATTATCATTATCGAATGAATGGGAATCAATATCTTCTATATATTTTTTAGGTTTAAATATTTTGGTAGTTGTTGTAATTAATACTTTTTTATTTTTGTATGACTCTGCCATATTTTTTATATATGAGGTTTTTCCTCCGGCACCGCATACTAAAATAATTTTAGACATAAATTAACCAATAGTAACATCACTTGTAGGTAAATCTATAATTCCGTATTTACCTTTATTAATAGAACCTATACTCATAAATAAAGTAAGATATCCTACACGTCCTATAAACATAAGCAATATAAGTATTAATTTACTCCATATTGTAAGTACTGGAGTTATTCCTAAAGTAAGACCAACTGTACTTATTGCCGATATAGATTCAAATAATATAGGCATCATACTATGAGATTTTTCTATATAAAACATAAGAAATGCTGCTAATACAGAAATAGCTATTGCAAGAGTAACTATGGCAACAGATTTATTAACTGTATCATCTTTAATTTTTCTGCCATTAACAACGATATAAGGTCTGTTAAAAATAGCAGTTATTACCGAGAACACAAATACGAATAATGTAGTAGTTTTCACTCCGCCTCCTGTACTGTTTGGAGATGCCCCTACAAACATCAAGAATATAACAACACCTATAGTAACATTACTAAGAGCATTATAACTAAAAGTTTCAAATCCAGCCGTTCTAGGGCTTACACTTTGAAATAATGAAACTAATATCTTTTCTTTTAAAGTCAAATCTTTTAAAGCATTGGAATATTCATTGAAAAATATAAAAGCAGCTCCTGCCACTATAAGAAGTACACTTGTAAATATAACTATTCTAGCTTGAACATCAAATACATATCTTTGACCTTTAATTTTATTAATAAAAGCTCTTGATACAGTTAACATAACAGGATAACCTATACCTCCTAATGTTATAAGAAGCATAATTGTAACATTTACTGTTATATTTCCGGAATATCTATGCAAACTATCTGTATATAAAGAAAATCCCGCATTACAAAAAGCACTCACAGAATGGAACAAAGAAGAAAAAACTCTTGATGGAAAACTAACATTTTTATCTATAGCTGTAAATAAAATAACTGCACCTAATAATTCTATTAAAAATGTAGATAAGAAAATGACTTTAACAGTTGATTGTATAATATCTTTATTTTGAGTATTAAACATCTCCAAAGTTCTAACTCTATCTTGAACACTACCCTTACTTGTAGCAAATAGAAGCACTATTGCCGATATGGACATTATACCAAGTCCGCCTATTTGTATAAGCATTATTAATACAACCTGTCCGAATAATGTAAATTCTTTCGATATATCTATAACACTGAGACCAGTAACACATACAGCACTTGTAGCAGTAAATAATGCATCTACAAAATGTAATTTTCCGCTTACTGTACTTAAAGGCAAATATAATAATAAACTTCCCAATGTTATAACAAAAATAAAAGAGGCTATAATCATTTGATATAATGTTAATCTAGAATATGAAAGTCTGAGCCAGTTTAATACTATTACCAAAAAGAAAAGAACTGAACCTGCTATAGTCCATATAATTCTATTAGCATATACATCATAATATTTTTTACTAAAAAAATTAAGCAGCAATACACCTATAATTTGTATAGCAGAAACAACAATGTATAATTTTCTTGGAGCTATTCTTATTTGATCTATAAGTATCAATATAAAACATATTGTAATAACATTTATTATTTCACTATAATGTGTTATATAAAAATTATCTATATTTACTTGTCTTACCTGCATAAGAAGAACAAATATTGCAAATATAGAACCTGCTATCGCTATTAAATTTGATATTCTTTTAAAAAATTCATCTATAGATTGAACTATATTTTTATTAGCTTTTGTATATTTATTGTTAAATAAATCTTTCATAAATAATCTTTACTCTATAATAAATAATATTTATATATTTTAATATATATTAGATTATATGTAAATATATAATTTAGCTTTTATATCTATTTAAATCATAATCCCCTCGTTCACCTGTAAGTATATATCCTATATTATTAATGTTTTTTCTTAGACTTTCAACTCCTTCAGCAGATTCGCTTCCTGTAGCAATTTTATCATTATAAAGCAAATATTTTTTTCTTACATTCATAGGAGATAAATTAGGCATAACAACATTTGCACCATAAAGTATACCCATTTCCCGTCCGCCTTCTTTAATAGTACCAAGAGCAGTAGTAGCTGGTATCAATGCTAAAGGAAAAACTAAACGAAGAATACTTATCAATATTAGAGTAAGTTCCAATTCTCCTTTTTTTTCATTAGCAAAAGGTGTATCTTTATGAGGTAAAAAAGGTCCTATCCCTATCATTTCGGGGTTAATTTCCTGCATAAAAACAAAATCATCGGCAATATTTTCCAAAGTTTGATAAGGGCTTCCAACCATTATTCCTGTACCTGTCTGATATCCTAGTTTTTTTAAATTCCTTAAGCATTCTTTCCTATTTTCTAAACTCATATTGTTAGGGTGAAGTTTTGAATAATGAATATTATCAGCTGTTTCATGTCTTAATAAAAATCTGTCAGCTCCTTTTTCTTTTAATATTCTGTAATATTCTTCATCTTTCTCGCCTATTGATAATGTTAAAGCACAATCCGGATATTTTGTTTTAATTGCCTCAACTATATCAGACATTATTTCTAAATTATAATAAGGGTCTTCCCCTCCCTGAAGTACAAAAGTTCTGAATCCTATTTCATAGCCAAGTTTGCAGCATGATAAAATATCCTCTTTATTAAGTCTGTATCTTTCTGCATTTTTATTGCTTTTTCTTATTCCACAGTATATACAATCATTCTTACAATAATTAGTAAACTCTATAAGACCACGCATAAAAACATATTTACCGAATATTTTATCAGCTTTTTCTCTTGCTTTAATTCGTAAATATTCTTTTAATTTTTTTACTTCTTCTTTTTCTTCGTCATTTAAATTTTTTATATTGATATTATTATCATATTCAAAAGATAATAAAAGAGTCAAAGCATCTTCTTTTGAAATTTTTTCTTCTATTTCTATTTTGTTAATAATTTCTTTTGCTTTATTTATATTAATCAAGTTTATATTCCCTTTATAATTTAGAATAGTTTTTAATAAATGGAAAGTAACAAATTATAAAATATATTGCTATATAGTTTGAAAAGTTTTACATCATAATTTTTCTATTTCTTCTATACTAAGTCCTGTAATATCACTTATCAATGCTATATCTATATTTCTATTTTTCATATTTTTTACAGTCAATATTTGATTTTCTTTTATACCTTTTTCTATACCTTGTTCTATGCCCTTCTCTATACCTTGTTTAAAACCTTCTTCAATACCTAATCTTCTTTCTTCTTCAAGCATTATTTGGTTACCATATAGATACGCTTCTCTTTTATCATATTCATTCATCATTAAGCTGTTTTTAATAAAATTATTATATTTTCTTTGCACTTCTTCCATTATAGGTTTTTCTTTAACTAATTCTGACATTATAATCTCCTTATTATTTTTCATAGTAAAGAATTTAAGCCAACAGTTTAAATCTGATTTTAATATATTATATTTAAATTTTTTAAGTTCAATTATATGAATTTGTAAATGATCCGTTAATAATTTTTTATTGTTCATTTCATAAATCATATAGCAGGAATGAATATTGTCAGCATCATCTAAATTAAAGTTAAGTAAATTTATGCTAATTACAGGAGTAAGAGCATCATATTTTTCTCCATGCTTTAGAAGTTTACTATAATTAGAAGCCCAATAATACAATATTCTTTCTGGAAATCTTGAATTACCTTGCAATTGTATTTCTATAATAACAACTGCACCGCTATGAGTAATGCACTTTACATCAACTATTGTTTCCTTATCCTCGTTATTTTCTTTATAATTAAATGGAGTCAAAATCTCAACACTTCTAAAAGTTTTTATACCAGAATCAAGCATAGTAGAATTAATAAAATCAAGCAGTATTAAATTACTATCTGAAGATGAGAATAAGTATCTAACAAAATAATCATTCAAAACATTAATATCTTTATGGCTCATAATATTATTATACCTAAACAACTATACTTTGTCAAAAGTAAAGTTATATTTTTGTTTTGATATCTGGGGCTTTACCCACTGCGAAGCACACAGAGTGCAGATCTGCGTGCTTACGCAACACCCTACTTCTTTTGCGACTGAAAGGAGTGCCTGCGACCGAAGGAAGTCCTTTAGGGTGGTATTGCCACAAAGAAGCTATATCCTCGACAGGCTCGGATACGCTTCGCGAAAGGCTACATTTGGGCTTTAATTTAATAAATTATATTACATGTAAGACAATTTTAGTATTATTTAGTACTAATTCTATACTTGCACTTTTTGCAACTTTGACGAAGTCCGCAGAGCATATGCGGCGGAAAAAAGAACAACAAAAAAATTGACAAACTTAAAAATTTTCAGTATATACCTAAACAACTATATTTTGTCAATTTTCAAACAGATGAAAGTTCTCTGCTAATACTA
>NZ_CALXRM010000082.1 GCF_944390845.1 uncultured Brachyspira sp. | reverse complement strand
TTGGAAGAAGAAAGAAGATTAGGCAGAGAGGAAGGAATAAAAGAAGGCAGAGAAGAAGGAATAAAAGAAGGCAGAGAAGAAGGAATAAAAGAAGGCAGAGAGGAAGGAATAAAAGAAAATCAAATAGCAATAGCTAGAGGAATGAAAAAAGACAATATTGATGTGAATTCCATTTCAAAATACACAGGCTTAACTATTGAAGAAATAAAAAACTTGTGAGTGACTGATATTTACATAATAATATCAGTCTTACTAATGAATATTTATATGAGATAAACGAGCATCTGATAACTGACAAAGGAAGTTGTCAGCTATTATTGAGCGAGTTTATCTCTAGCAATAATAAAAGAAATAAAAGACTTATAAACTTTTGAATTTTATTCAGAGCCCCGCCCCTTTTCCTTTATTACTCTGTTATGAAATATAACTTTATTTATCTTTGCTACTTTATTAGAAATTAAGGCACCCACCCAAGTTTTTATTAACCTTAAAGCCCACACAACGCACGAGTTACAGAATTTTATTTATTGATATATTTAGAATTTTAATGACATTTATTTTAAAGCTTTGTTTTCCGTGCGGTTAAGAAATAATAAATGAATTATATATTGTTTTACTTAAAAATTGTTTGTAAATAAGAAGACTTTTTATATTCGAAGATTAAAGGATACTATCCCGAACGTACATTGTACTTTCCAAAAGAAAAAGCATTACCGTTCGGCAAGCCCGTACGGCTAGTACCGCCCTTATAGTTAAACAAACTTTTTTAATAAATGAGCCAAGAAATTTAATTTTTTATAGAAAATTTTGAATTTTATTCAGAGCCCCGCCCTTTTTCCATTGTTACTTATTCTGAAATATAATTTTATTTATCTTCACAGCTTAAAATATAACTTAAAGCACCCGCCCAAACAATTATTAAATTTAAAATCTGCTTAAACTAAAATGCATTATCCCGAACATAGATTGTACTTTCTGTAAGAAAAAGCATTACCGTTCGGCAAGCCCGTACGGCTAGTACCGCCCTTATAGTTAAACAAACTTTTTTAATAAATGAGCCAAGAAATTTAATTTTTTATAGAAAATTTTGAATTTTATTCAGAGCCCCGCCCTTTTTCCATTGTTACTTATTCTGAAATATAATTTTATTTATCTTCACAGCTTAAAATATAACTTAAAGCACCCGCCCAAACAATTATTAAATTTAAAATCTGCTTAAACTAAAATGCATTATCCCGAACATAGATTGTACTTTCTGTAAGAAAAAGCATTACCGTTCGGCAAGCCCGTACGGCTAGTACCGCCCTTATAGTTAAACAAACTTTTTTAATAAATGAGCCAAGAAATTTAATTTTTTATAGAAAATTTTGAATTTTATTCAGAGCCCCGCCCTTTTTCCATTGTTACTTATTCTGAAATATAATTTTATTTATCTTCACTGCTTTATTAGAAATTAAGGCACCCACCCAAGTTTTTATTAACCTTAAAGCCCACACAACGCACGAGTTACAGAATTTTATTTATTGATATATTAGAATTTTAATGACATTTATTTTAAAGCTTTGTCTTCCGTGCGGTTAAGAAATAATAAATGAATTATATATTGTTTTACTTAAAAATTGTTTATAAATAAAAAGACTTTTTATATTTGAAGATTAAAGGATACTATCCCGAACACAGATTATACTTTCCAAAATAAAAAGCATAACCGTTCGGAAAGCCCGTACGGCTAGTACCCCCGCCCTTTTTCCATTGTTACTTATTCTGAAATATAATTTTATTTATCTTCACAGCTTAAAATATAACTTAAAGCACCCGCCCAAACAATTATTAAATTTAAAATCTGCTTAAACTAAAATGCATTATCCCGAACATAGATTGTACTTTCTGTAAGAAAAAGCATTACCGTTCGGAAAGCCCGTACGGCTAGTACCCCCGCCCTTTTTCCTTTGTTACTCTGTTCTGACATTATAACCATAATTTCCCTATTGCCCAAAAAGAAAAAGCACACCCACCCAAGATTTTTTTAAATTTGGAGCTTATACAACGCACGGGATATTAAATTTTATTCATTGATATATTTAGAATTTTAATGACATTTATTTTAAAGCTTTATTCTGCGTGCGATATAAACTATAAAAAATTTAGAAATCTGAAAACAGAAAATAAACTATGCAATGAAAAAGGAAGACCCTTTCGAGCCTCCCTCTGTTTAGTTATATATACTCTTATTACTTAAAATCTAACTAATTATTCAGTAGCACCGCCTAAAGATGGTAAATACCAAGTTATACCAGTAGAAGTATTAAATTTAATACCATTTCCAGCGTGTATTGCATTATTCCAATCATCATAGCTAGGACCATTACCTATTTCAGCTTCGAAATACCATTCTAAGTCTTTAACAGGAGTTATATAAATCTCTCCATAAGCACCCCAAACAAGTTTATGTTTCATAGTAGAAACTTTTGTTGCACCGCCAGCTTGACCTTCAAAACCATAACCTAATTTAGGCTCTAAATAAAGAGTAACTATATCAGAACTAGCATTTAAACCAACAGGTATTTCAAAGAATACTTCATAAGGTTTAGATCTATCTTTAGCAGTAGTTTTTAGTACAGCAGCAGTTCTATCACCTGCTGTAACACTATAAGAATTACCCTCTAAAGCAGTATTATAAGTAACTCTGAAGAATGGATCAACTACAACGTTTCCAACAGTTGATTTCAAGAAGTGGATTCTGAATTCGAAACCGAAAGAAGAAGCAACATAATCTTGTAATGTTTGTGCAATAGTACCAGCTTTGTAAGAAGCCATACCATATTTTAATGTTAATCTTATGTGGCTTACTGCATCTATACCAGTATAGTATCTGATTTGCGGATCCATACTTACAGATGTATAATTCTCTTTTACTGTTCCATTAGCAATGCCATTAACATAAGTATTGTCATGACTAGAATTACCAGCAACACCTATTTGTATAGGAACAGCTATTCTTAAATTATCATTTAAAGCATTAACTGCTAATACAGGAGTATGTATACCAAAATCTTTTGTTTTGAAAGTATAGTTATAACCAACACCTATACCGAATACTGGAGAAGTATAACCAATACCCATAGAAATAGTTGGATCTAATGTTGCAAAATCATTATTTTTAATTTCATTACCTGAAACAGCATGCATAATAAGACCACCAGTGTTACCTTTAAAACCGAAAGTACCTTTGATCATACCATTACCAAGAGTAAAGCCTAATTGATCCATTCTAGCTCTTAATTGGTTTCCATGTACTAAGAAATCGATCCAGCCGTTATCTGCACCATACATACCGAATGCTGAAGCACTAGCTATAGTTAATAAAGCCATAGCTGTTAATAAAACTTTTTTCATTTTGTTTCTCCTAATTTTTTTATAGTCTTTTACGAGTGCCTATTGAGAGATTGCTTAAAGACTCAATAGACACCATAAAGATCCTCTACTTATTATTGTATAGAAAACTTTATAAAAAGTCAACATTTGTAATAATAATTATATAAAAAATAATCTTTTTATAACATAATTACATAAATAACTTTCATAATTTCATAAACTTTTGAATATTAAAGATAATTACATATTCATTTTTATCATATATACACAATATACACAAATACCATAATAACAATAAAAACACATTAAAAACTATAAATTTGTATATATTATTAATCACACAAATAATATCTTTTACATACTCTAACTTTTCATAAATATATTCTAAAATTATTTATGCAATAAAAAAGACCTAGGAATAAATCCTAAGCCTTAAAATTTCTATATATTTAACTACTATATTATTTTACATTAACAATAAAAACACTATAATAAATATTATTTAATTAAATCCCTGCTTTCATAATACTCCTTCCAACGCTTGCCGAGTTTTTCAGCTTTCATTTTTACAGAGTTATTAAAATAGTTCTTTAATTTAGGCAAATCATCTTTATTTTCTTTTGCCACACTTCCTATCAAATTTTCTACAAGTGTAGACATTTTTATCTTCTTATCACCATAATAATATGAATGCAATGCTGACTGATAATACACTGAAACTGCCTCAGCTGTGCTCATTACTGAATTTAATTCCTGTATCTTAGCATTTTCAAAACTCTTTCCGCTTCTTAGCTCATTAAATGTAGTAGCAAGTACATCTACAACATCATACTCTATATCAACATCAATATCAGACAACTCTAATAATGTTTGGCATTGACTTGTTATTATCTCGCCTTCTAATTTCGGATTCTTTATAGGTTCTACCGTTTCAAAATTAAATCTTCTTTTCAAGGCACTGCTCATCTCATTAATACCCTTATCTCTGGTATTGGCAGTAGCTATTATATTAAAACCTGCATTTGCAAACAGTACCCTGTTTTGTTCCGGTATATTCATTATCTTATCGCTTAATATACTTATTAATGAGTCCTGTATTTCAAGAGGACATCTTGTTATCTCCTCAAATCTTGTAATAACTCCCTGACTCATACCGCTGTAAACTGGAGAAGGAATTAACGCTTCTTCTACTGGGCCTTTTGCAAAAAGCATAGCATAGTTCCAAGAATATTTTATATTATCTTCATTAGTTCCGGCTGTACCCTGTATTGTTATAGTACTGTTTCCGCTTATAGCTGCAGATAATAATTCACTTAACATCGTTTTAGCTGTTCCCGGCTCTCCGACAAGCATTAATCCTCTATTTCCTGCCAATGTTATAATAGCCCTTTCAACTAAAGCGTCATCTCCGTAAAATTTTCTCTTTATTTCTACACCGCTTTTTAATTTCTTACCTAATATAAAATCCCTTATAGCCTGAGGTGATAATTGCCAGTTTTTAGGCTTGCTGCTTTTATCCTCTTTCTTCAAGGCTTCAAGTTCATCTTTATAAAGTTCCTCCATTAAAGGCTTTTGATGTATTTGTTCTTCTGTGTTATTATCTTTCTTTACTGCCATAAAAAACTCCAAGTATTATTATATATTTACACCCTATACAAAATTATTGTGTGATAGTTTTTCTCTTTTCCCACAAAAATAAACCTATACCAAATAGTATAACAACTATGCCAATAAACTGCTTTAAACTTACAGTTTCATGCAAAATAAAATAACCTAATATACAAGTTCCTACCGCCTCGCCTAATATAGTCATTGATATAACTGTTGCAGGAAAATATTTCAAAAGCCAAGTAAATATCACCTGTCCAAGCAATGTTGATATCAAAGTTATTCCCAATATATTAAGCCATGTATTTAAAGAATATCCTGTAAAAGGTATTTTCATTATTAATGATAAGATTCCTAAAAATATAAATGCAAAAAAGTAAGTCAATGTTATCCAGCTGAAAGTAGATAATCCGGCTCTAGTATACTGCCCTATTATAAAATAAGTACTTATAAATCCAGCCGATATAAAAGCAAGCAAATCCCCAATCAATGCCCTGCTGCTTAATTGGAAATCACCCCAGCCTATTATTACAGAACCTATAACAGCTATAATAAAACCTAATACCGCCAATTTTGTATAACGTTCTTTAAAAAATAAATATCCTGCCACAAATGCAAATAAAGGCTGTAATGTTACAATAACTGTTGAGCTTGCTACCGATGTAAGATTTAAAGACTGAAACCATAAAAAATAATGAAGTGCTAATGATATGCCTGATATTATTCCAAGTATGATTTCTTTTTTACTTAAAGACAATAACTCTTTTCTAGTATCTTTTTTTGATATTGTAAATATAAATATAACACAGAAAGAGAAAAATATTCTGTAAAATGCCATTATAGATGAAGGAGCATTGGCAAGTTTAACAAATATTGCTGATGCGGATAATGCCATAACTCCAATAAGTAAAAATATTCCCATAACTCAAAACCTAAAATAATGAAGACAATAATATATTAAAAAAAATACTATTGCAATATTACAAACCATTTTATACAAAAAAATAATTTAATATCATTTTTTTACATAATTGTAAAATAAATTTAAATTTCCTTTTGACAAAATATCAAATTTTCAGTATATAATAACTATAAGATATTTTATTTTTAAAGGAGATTGTATTTTATGAAAAAATATATTTTTATAGTAATAATATCAATTTCAAATCTTTTATTTGGATACAATCAGACATTTAAAGTTGGCGAATATATGAAATATGATGTTTTGGCTCAGGTACCGGAATTCAATATAAGCGGAAAAGTTGGATCACTTGAAGCAAAAGTACTTGCCATAAGCAATGTAAATGGAGTACCTGCATATCATCTATATGCTCATGTATATACAACAGGTGCTGCCAATTGGGTTTATAAAGTAAGCGATGTATTTGAAGCTTGGGTTTCTACAAATGACTTTACTCCTTTAGTTTTAACAAAAGATACTCATGAGGGCGATTGGACTAATAAAGAAAGTTTAGTTTTCAATAAAGGCTATTATATATTCAATGATAAAAGAACTGTTGATGAAAAAATAGAGTTTAAAGGAATGGCTTTTGACGCTTTATCTCTAGTATTTTTCATGCGTTTCGTTGATAAAAATATTGGTACTTTTAAAGTTAATTGGCTTGAAGGAAAAAATGTTAAAAAGGATATAAGATTCACAATAGAAAATGGAGAAGATTTAAAAACAAAATTAGAAAGACAAAAATTATCCACTGTAAGAGTATATGAAAAAGATAAATACGGAACTGATGCCTTAATAGCAAAAGACAAATACAATCAAGTACCTTTAGATGTAATCATAGCAGAACAAAAAGTTTATGGTCTTACTATAAGGGTAAGAGGAATAATCAGACAATATAAAGACGGAAAATAATAAAGCGAGTCGAAGCCAGCAAATAAATTTATTTATTTGCTAGTTATGGGCGGAGACGAGTATAGCAATAATAAAAAATAATAAGCGAGTCGAAGCCAGCAAATAAATTTATTTATTTGCTGATTATAGGCGGCACCAAAGATGGACTTCGTCACAAGCATAGCAATAATAAAAAATAATAAGCGAGTCGAAGCCAGCAAATAAATTTATTTATTTGCTGATTATAGGCGGAGACAAGCATAGCAATAATAAAAAATAATAAAGCGAGTCGAAGCCAGCAAATAAATTTATTTATTTGCTAGTTATGGGCGGAGACAAGCATAGCAATAATAAAAAATAATAAGCGAGTCGAAGCCAGCAAATAAATTTATTTATTTGCTGATTATAGGCAGCACTTCGTCACGAGAATAGCAATAAAAAAGATAGTATCATTAATATTTTTTGATACTATCTTTTTAATTGAATACTAATAAAAATTAATAAAGCAAATTATTTACTAGCTTCATATTTTTCATTTATTTCTTTAACTAAATTCTCAATAAGCTCATCATTCATACCATGACCGCGGCAGCCTTCTTCTAAGCTTTCCCAGCTAGCAACATGGCAGCCTACACAATGAAGACCGTGATTCATCATTATTTCTACTGAATCCGGAAAGATTTGTATAATTTCACCTATACTCATAGTTTTGTTTATCATAATTATTTCCTTCTTTTAATTTTTTATATTTTTTAATTATATGTATATATAATATATATAATTAATTTTTTTGTCAAAGTATAATATTCAAAATAGGATAGAAGTCATTGAACTTTCTTATGTATTTTCTTAAATAAGACATATTCAATTCTCCTACTAATTCCATTGCCTTATTCTCCATTTTTGACATTCTTTTTGCATCATAATGGAAACCTAATCTTTTATATATTCTTTTTAAAGTCATTACTATATATAAATTATTATAATCTGCATTCTCAAATAAAATTAAAGCTTCTTTCAAATCAAAACCTTCTATATTTTTAAGTGCAAAATATGAATATAACAATGCTATATGATCATGTGAATCCCTACCCTTCTTCTTAGCAATATCTTTCACAATTTCAAAAGCTTTATTTTCATCTTTCTCAACACCTATTCCATTATAATAGCAATGTGCCACAAGTCCGCTTGCACATGAACATTTTGAATTATTTTTATCAGCAATTTCTTTTGCCCTACAATAAGTTTCAAATGCCTTTTTATCATCTCTTTCTATACCGCGTCCAAGTTCATACCCCTTGCCCATAACTGTAAGTGCACATTCCAAAGTATTATCTATATCAAAAGCCATATTGGCAATTCCAATAGCTAATTCAGGATAAGGATCTATAATATCTCCGTAAAATAATTCTTTTGCATATATGAAATATGATAAAGCATCATTCAAACCTATTGCCTTTTTTAACATATAAATGCCTTCTTCATTATATTGACTTGGCATATTATAAAGAAGTATCTCAGCTATAGAACGGTATATTGTTGCTTTATCTAATTGACTGTTCAAACAGCTTTTAAGATTCTGTAATATAAGTTCATAATCCTTAGAACCTATCATCTGCAATGAATCTGCATATATGAATTTTATATAATATATTTCCTCATCATCTTCATGAGTATACTCAAAAAACTCTTTGCAAAGTTCAGCTGTTGTTTCATAATTTTTTAGTTCATAATTAGAGAATATTAATATATAAAATGTAGAATGTTTATACTCGCTTTTATCAATATGAGATAAATATTTTAAAGCCTCTCTATAATCATCATCGCTTTGTGCATAATTATGATAAAGTTCTGCTATTTTTTCATATATCCAAGATTCCTGATTCTCATTAAGTATCTTTTTAAACTCTGATATGGATTTTCTAATCTCTCCTTGATAAGCATATAAATTTGCTCTGTAATATCTATACTGCAAACTATTAATACCAAGCACATCTATTACTTTATCAAGCAAATAAAAAACTTCTTTTAAATCCTTTCCTTCTTCCTGACTGTCCGGATAATATTTATCTTCATTTTCTATAATTAAATCATGTAAAGCCTGAATCTTTCCAAGCAATGCATTTAATCTGTATTTATTATTAGTTTTTAAAAGTTCATTATAATTTTCTATAGCCTTTCTATAATTACCCTTATTGAAATACCATTCAGCCCTTTCATAAATTGAATTATAATTTTTATTGTTAATCTCTACTGCCCTATCAAAGAAAAATATTGCATCATCATAAAATTCTGAATTTGAGACTCTTTTGGCAAGTATAATTCCTTTAAGGAAATAAGCATCATCATAAAAAGGATAATCATATATAAGTGAATTGGCTTCTATATCTGCCTTAGGAAGTATATTGAGATTATAATAACAAAGTCCTCTTTCAAATCTTGCTATTCTGTTATCTTCAACATTGCTGATAAAATCATCATAGTACCCTATAGCCTGATGGAAATCTGCCTCATTCTCTCCATTATTTAAATAACTGCTTGCTAGTATTAGTAATGCATCATAAGCAGAAGAATCTTTTTCAAAAAGTATTTGAGCATATTCTCTTTCTTTATTAATATTCTTTAATTCCCTATTGAGATACATTAATCCTCTATAGGCATCTATTATATCAGGGTCTATGTCTATGGATTTGCTAAGATCATATTCTATTGTGGAATATATTAAAGCCCTTCTGGCATCATATTTAGTATTGTCGAATTCCTCATGCTGAAGACCTATAAATGCGGATTTACCTCGCATATAAAATGCTCTGGCATTATCCGGTTCTTTAGATATAATAAGGTCTAGCTCCTCTATAGCTCTTTTATAATCACCATCATCGATATATTTGTTTATTTCATCTAAAGAACTCATAATAATTTCTCTATGCAACAATCCTTAATAAAAATGTAAATACCATTTTAAGTACTAAAGGAGCGACCATTTGAAGAAGCAAAAGAAATATCAATGGCGATATATCTATAACTCCTATTATAAGCCTGTCTCTAAAATTACCAAAAACTTTATCTATCACTCCATCAGTTATTTTATAAAAGAAATTTACTATTGGATTATAATAATCTAAATGAATAGCTCCAAAAGCTGTTAGCCAACTTATAATAATCCAAATAAACCATATAAATGAATAAAGCCTCAAAGCCTGCATTAATACTTTATATATAAAAACTATAATTTCAGCCAGCATATAATACCTATTATTTTTTATTTATTTTATCTACTTTATTTATTTTATCTTACTAAGAGCTTCATTAGCATTATCAGCTGTACTTACTATAGTTAAAAATTTAGTAGCTTCAAATAATGCTCTTAACTGTTTGCTTAAAGAACAAAAATAAACAACTCCGCCATTTTCTCCTGATACTCTTAAAGTAGATGCTATTAATCCTAAAGCAGATGAACACATATATTCAATATTATGAAAATCGAATATAAAGTTTAAAACGCCTGCATTTTTTACACTATTTAATTTTTCTTCTAATATATCAACATTTTCAGATATGATATTTTTTTCTACATTTATAATGGCTGTTTTATCATCAATGACTGTACGAACCATGTAAACTCCTTTACATAAAAAAAGATGAAAAAAATAGAACTATAATTATAGCTTTAATATTATTATAAAACTTCAAAAAATCAAGTAATTTTTTATTTATTACTTTTTATCCCATTCTATAAGTATAGGGCAATGATCGCTGCCCATTACTTCTGTTAAAATATCTGCTCTTTTTATATCAGGCACCATTTCATTATTAACAAAGAAATAATCGATTCTCCAACCTACATTCTTTTCACGGGATCTTGTTTTCATATCCCACCAACTGTAATGTCCGCCTTCTTTAACAAACATTCTGAAAGTATCAGTAAAACCTTTATTTAAGAATTCAGTTATTTTTTCTCTCTCCTCTGGAAGAAAACCTATACTTTTTTCATTCTCTTTAGGTCTTGCCAAATCTATAGCTTCATGGGCAATATTCATATCACCGCATAATATAACATTAGTTTTTGCTTTTAATTTGCTTAAATGCTTAGTTATCTCATCATAAAAAGAAAGCTTATATTGGAAATGTTCTTCTGACTTTCCGCCGTTTGGAAAATACACATTAAATATAGTAAAATCATCGAATTCCAATGATAATATTCTTCCCTCTCTGTCTGTGAATTTACTTCCTAATTTATTTTTAATTTCCTTATTAGGTTTTAATTTTGTGTATATAGCCACACCGCTGTATCCTTTTTTTATTTCAGGGTCAGCAGGATTAATAAAAAGCTCATAGCCTTCTATATTTCTCAAATCTTCAGGAAGCTGTTCTTCAAAAGCCTTAGTTTCCTGCAAACATATTATATCAGGATTTTCTTTCTTTATAAAATCAACCAATCCTTTTTTATGTGCCGCTCTTATTCCATTCACATTCCAAGATATAATTTTTAAAAGACTCATTGACAAAATAACCTTTATTTTTAATGAATAATTATATAGATTTATATATTATAAACTTTATGCAATAATAATACAACTATATATAAAAATTGTATTGTGATATGGATTTGTGCTTTTAAGCATATAAATTACTAAAAAATTTATAGTTTAGACTTTACTCAATCTATAATTCTTTAACACCTGAAACATATTGGTAATAAAATAATACATAACTAATAAATATTATTTTATACTGAAATAGTAAATAAATTATTTAGTATTATTCATATCATTTCTAAATTTCTCTCTTTTTTTTCTATTTGGAATCCACCAAGCTAATGAGTTAATTACATTATTAATTTTTTTATCTGTATTATTTATATTAGAATTTATACTTTTAATTTGTTTTTCTATATTGTTTTCTTTGGAAGTCATATCCTTAATTTGTTTTTCTATATTATTTAACTTAGAAGAAATATCTTTAATTTGTTTCTCAGAATTACTAGCTTTAGTAGTGAGATCATTGATTTTAGTATTATTAATTTTTTCCTGATAGTGTAAAGCTATATTTAAAAACATTTTAGCGTAATTTTCGCCATAATGTTTTCGTATGAATTGTTCAGCAACAACAATATCTTCTTTTGATATCATATATATCCAAGGTAATGCTAACAAATAAAAATAGTCAAAAATTCTTTCCATTATATCATCATCTAATATTATTAACCCTATATTTCCAACTTCTGTTCCAAAATAATCTTCATTAAGCATAATTTTTTTACCTTTCAATGAGGAAAATAATATTCCATTAGTATAGCTCTTTTCACTAAAATAATAATGATAAGCTATATCATGCAATATAAGAATAGCGTTCTTGTTAAGATAAGGTAATATAAATAAAATATCTAAAAATTCTCCTGGATTACTATGTACTGTATCCAACAAGCATAAATCTATATCACCGCCTATTTCTTCCATATACTTAGCAGATAATCCGCCCAAATATAATTTCCATTTATTAGATAATTCAGGAAATTTTTCATTAACTATAAAACCAGAATTTCTTGAAGAATCTCTATAGTACTTTTCATTATAGTCTATAGAATATAGAAAACTACCATCTATATCTTTAATAGCATTTAATATTATAGCAGAGCTGCCGCCGCCAGCCACTCCTACTTCTAAAATTTTTTTAGGTTTTACTTGCCTTATTACTCCATTAAGAAAACATCTTTGTTTATATGACATTTCAGAAAGTGTACTATTTCTAGTGGAATAAGTTCTTATATCTAAAATATCATTTATACTATCTAATATTTCTGTTTCAAATTTATCAGGCTCAAATATTTGCATATATTACTCTCTTTAGTTATAAAATTAACTATCCTAAAGGTTTAGGATAAAATGACATGCTATAAATAGATTTTTGTGTATATTGTTTAAGACTGTAGACTGTAGACTGTAGACTGTAGACTGTAGACTGTAGACTGTAGACTGTAGACTGTAGACTGTAGACTGTAGACTGT
>NZ_CALXRM010000081.1 GCF_944390845.1 uncultured Brachyspira sp. | reverse complement strand
TCTTCATTATTTTCATCAAGAACATCGTCTAGGCTAGGAATATCTTCTAAATCATCAATAGTATCTTCGATGTTGCTATCTTCATCTTCTTTATTTTCTTCTTGTTCTTCGTTATTCTCCTCCTCATTTTCACCAAGAACATCGTCTAGGCTAGGAATATCTTCTAAATCATCAATAGTATCTTCGATGTTGCTGTCTTCATCTTCTTTATTTTCTTCTTGTTCTTCGTTGTTATCTTCATTATTTTCATCGAGAACATCGTCTAGGCTAGGAATATCTTCTAAATCATCAATAGTATCTTCAATGTTGCTGTCTTCATCTTCTTTATTTTCTTCTTGTTCTTCGTTATTCTCCTCCTCATTTTCACCAAGAATATCATCTAGGCTAGGAATATCTTCTAAATCATCAATAGTATCTTCAATGTTGCTGTCTTCATCTTCTTTATTTTCATCTTGTTCTTCGTTGTTATCTTCATTATTTTCATTGAGAACATCGTCTAGGCTAGGAATATCTTCTAAATCATCAATAGTATCTTCAATGTTGCTGTCTTCATCTTGATCAACACCATCTAACTTATGTAATTCCTCTATATCTTCAGGTGTTTCTTCCATATTTGATAGTTCTTCAAGATCATCTTCTTTATCTTCATCTATGATGTCGTCTAAATTAGGAATTTCATCAAAATCTTCTGTAAGATTATCATCTAAAGAAGATACATCATCTAATTTTATATTCTCATCTGTATCATTGTCTTCATCTTCCAAAGTATCATCTAAAGAAGATACATCATCTAATTTTATATTCTCGTCTGTATCATTGTCTTCATCTTCCAAAGTATCATTTAAAGAAGACATATCATCTAATTTTATATTCTCATCAGCATCATCTTCCTCATCTTGAGTTCTTTCACCGCCGTCCTCTAATATATCATCTAATGATGGTATATCATTATCATCATTTTCTTCTACTTCTATATCTTCAACATCATCAATTTTTGGTAAATCAACTTTATTTTCTCTTGTAATTCTTTCTTTTTTATCTCTGTTAAAGAATTTTATACTATCATTATCTAATGGTTCTATATCATTATCATAATCATCTATATTGAATTCTTCATCATTTACAATATTAGCATTAGCATAATTATTTTCTAAAGGCTCGCTTTTATCGTATATATCTTCTTCATCAGCATTACTGTTATCATCTTCTTTATTTTCTCTATTTTTTTCAATTAAAGATGTAATCAATAAAAATATAAATGATAAACCTAAAAGAGCTAGTATTATATATTTTAAATATTTTTGTATTATAGGAACATTTAATTCTAGTATACCTATATTAAAATTATCTATATCTTTTACTTTGCTTGAATAGAAAGTGAAAGTATTATTATCTACTTCTATAGTTTCAGAGCTTCCAACTTCTTTATTCATATATTGAGTTAAACTATCTCTTGATATGCTGTTAATATCAATAGAAGAATTGTAATAAACAACGCCATTAGGAAGCACAACAAAATTTAAATTATAAGAAGTATTTTCAAATATTTTTTTGAATACACTTGCAACTATGTATCCAACTTCTATTCCTCTGTCATTTCTTATAGGCTTAACAAAATAAACTCCGTCATAATCTTTATCAAAGAATGCTTTTGCCTCAGATTTTTTATAACTTTCCAAATCTACAGGCTTGGTTTTTACAGGTGATGAAAATACCGGCTTTCCGTCAGCTAAATATAATGCTACAGTGTCAAAAGGATAATTTCCGCTTCTAAATATAGATATTATTCTTTCTTTTTCATTTTCATCTATACCGTTTAATATAACCTGCTGCAATAAATTAATAAAAGGATAGCTTTCAACTATTTTATTAAGTCTTGCATCATAGTCTTGAACTAAACTTACTATACTGTTCTGACAAATCAAAGCATTTCTATCAAGTTTTTTTGTATCAACATCGAATGCATCTTTTTTTAGACCAAATACGAATGTTATAAATAGGGCAAGTACTATTATATTTATTAAAATAGATATATATACAAAGACAGATATACTATTATTATGTTTGTCAGACATATAAATCACCTCTAAACACTATGTTTATTTTTTCTTACTAATATTTTTACTGTATCAAAATCAAATTATTTTTTTGTTATATTTCTCTTAGCATCTTCTTCAGCTTTGCTTATTATAGAAGACAACATCTTATCAAAAGCAGCAAATACATCATCAGTTCTTACTGAACTAGAAGCTTTTTCTTCTTTAGGAGTATTATTATTTTCTTCAGCTTTTTCTGCTTCATTTTCTTTTTTTGTTTTTATATTATCGATAGCTTTATTATATGAATTTAATATATCCTTACTAATATCAGTAGAATCACTTTTCATATAACTGTCATTTTTCTTAAATAAGTTTTTAGCTGTATCTTCTTCTTTATTTTTTGATAATAAGTTATTTTTTATTATATTTTTATTTATTACTTCATTGTTATCAATTTTTCTGTATTCAGAATTATTTTCTTCAGCATCTTTTATTATGCTTCCATTATCTAATGATAAAGCTTTAGTTATAAAATCATTTTGTAATGATGGGGTATGATCTTCTTTATCAGTAGATAATTGCTCATCAGAAATAGACATATATTCTTCTTCTGATTTAATTTCTTCATCTTCTGAATCTATATCTTCTAATATTTCTTCGTCTTCAATTTCTTCTTCAGCATAAGATATTTCTTCTTCTGAAGTATTTTCATCTGATACAATGTTTTCTTCTATTACAGAATTTTCTTCAGAATAATCTTCTTCTGTAACATATTCTTCTATAGAATTTTGAATTTCTTCTTCATCTTCAATTCCAGCAAATGCATATTCAATAGCTTTTGTATGTTCTTCTTCTAAATCTTTATTTATATTAGCAAAAGCCATTTCTATATCATCATAATCTATATTATTTTCATTTGAAGATTCTGTATTTTCTTCAATACTTTCCTCACTTTCCTCAACTTCTTCTTTATCTTTTAAATCATCTTTTGTAATAGCAAATCTATTTTTGCATTCATTTATTTCTTCTTTTATGGTTGAAACTATATTTAATATATCTTTACCAATATTGAATTTATCTTCTTTTTCAGTTTCGTTTTCTTCTTTTTTCAAATATTCTTCAGGTATTTTATACTGTACCTTTTGAATCATAGGAGGCATTTCCTCTATAGTATTTGATTTAGGCAATTCAACATTTACAATATTTTTATTTAAAAGTTCATCGCTTCCTTTTACGCTTTCAACATAATCTTTATTGCTTTTAAATTGCATAATATATTTGAAGAATTCTATTACTCCTTTAATTACTAATTGACAGAGCAATATTAATAATGCAGTTATAGCTAATACTATAAGTTCAAAGTAATTAGGATACTCTTTTCCTATCATAGAAACAGAAAGAGAATCATTAACTATAAAACTAGGCTGTTTTTTATAGTATGCATATCTATTTATAACACTAGATACTTTTTCTATATTGTTTTCACCTACGGATTCTCTTACATTATACACAGAATTTCTTGAGTCGCTTACATAAAGTCTTTTATCAGCAACTTGATAATACATAGCTATATCAGATACATAAGCATAATCATTTCTAGTAGTAACTATAATTTCACCATAAGGATTTTTTATATATTCCATTATATAAAAGGCATTTTCATTAGTAGCATTTAATACTAAAGAACCTTTTGTTTTTATTTCGTTTATTAAAGTATCTTGAAGTTCTAAAGGCCAAGATTTGTTTCTTGATAAGTATAAGTTAAGAAGCATTTTTCCTTCAGTATTGAAAACAGTCATTCCTCTTAAGTATGGATTTTCAACAGTCATTTTATAATAATTGTTTTTATATTTATCCAATTGAGCTTTAGTTGCTGTGTTGTTTGGATTAAAATCTTTTAGTGAATCTGAAGTTTGATACATACTATATCCTACATAATCAGATATAGATTGAGTTATTAGATTAACCTGATATTCAGATACACTATTTCTTTTTATTTTCATTTTTACTGCCATTTTATCAACACTTTGCATCATCATATCTAAATAATCATTTATGAATATGGCTACACTGCTGTTTTCAGGCAATATTGTATTGCTTGCAGCTCTTGCAAACATAGCAACTATGAATATAAGCAGAAATGATATCATCAAACTAAGTATAGTTTTTATTATTTTTTGATTTTTGTTTTCATTCATAATACTTAAGCCTTTTACAATAAAATTGTCTTATACGAAATATATAAAAAACTACTATTAGTTATCGGTTAAAGCAAATTTTACTTGAAAGTTTTATTATTATGATTAAGAAATTATATTGAATGGGAAATGTTACTGATTTGTTGAAAAATATATAAAAAAGCTCCGCTGAGCCGTATACGACATAAATGCGCCTGACTATTTGCGTCAGGTGGGTTCCTCAGAAACATGACCTTGATTTCTCAAAACCGTATCGCGATAACGGCGAGCCTATCATTAATGCTTCGCTCTAGATCCCTAATGCATTAATTTATACTGGCGCAAGAATGTACAATCGCTTAACGAGAACAGCAGAGTTGTTATTAATATAAATGCTTTTTGATAATTTGTCAATACTGTAAAGATTATATTAACATAGTTTTACTATTGACAAAGCTTTTTATAGAAAATATAATAATATTATTATTTCTTTAATATTGAAAAGGTTTAATATGATTAAAAATATAATCTCTGATATAGGTAATGTACTATATGCTTTCAGTACAGAAAATTTTATAAATAAATATGTAGATGAGAATGACAGAGATGAATTTTTACTTAATACATTCGGCAGTAAAAATTGGTTTCTTATGGATAAAGGCGATGTTAGTTTTGAAGATTCTAGAAAACATTTTATAAGTGTATGTCCTAAGTATGAAGAAGCTATTAATAAACTTTTTGATAGTTCTTTAACTTTATGCCTTGATAAGCATCATAATAATATAAATTTGTTAAAAGAATATAAAAATAAAGGTTTTAATATATATTATCTTTCTAATATGCCTTCAGAAACTTTTGAGGTTTTAAGAAAAGAAACTGACTTTTTTGATAATACATGTGTAGGAGGCGTAATTTCTGCTCATATAAAAATGGCTAAACCTAATAGAGATATTTATGAATATTTTTTGAATAAATTCAATGTAAAAGGCAGTGAATGTTTGTTTATAGATGATAATATCAATAATGTCAATGCTGCTATTAATGTCGGTATAAATGCTGCAGAATTAAAGAAAATAGACTATATGCATACAGTATTAGAAGAAAATATTAAATAATAACTATGAAAGTTATAAAGAAAATATATACAAAAATAAAAACTAGATATGGTATAGTATTTCCCGGTCTTATAATTACTTTTACTTTTTTGATTCTTATAGTTTCTATAGGTATAAGCAGTTTTATATATGAGCCTAATATAGTTGATCCTTTCTATGCATTTGCTGTAATATTTTTTCCTTCAGCAAGTATAGTGGCAGGCGTAATAATTATAATAAAATTCATAGTTGATGCCATTTTTAAAAAGGAAGGCTCTCATTTAAAATTGGTTATAGTATTTATAATGGGGCTTATGACTGTAGTACCAAGTATGGTTATAAGCAAAATATCCACTTATATTATAAAAAGCAATCTTGATTTATTTGTAGATCAAAATTTGAATAATTCTATATCTTATATAATTGATGTATCAAATAATGAATTAGTAGATAAACAAAATTATATGATAAGTACTGTTTCTAATGTTGGAATTAACTATTTTAATAATATATATAATGATATTAATACGGAAAATTTTAATTATACTAATTATGTGAATGTGGATAAAAAAATAAAAGAACTAGGATACTTTAATAATATAGTTTTTTTATCTAATTCTTATAATGGAAACAACATAATATTTTTTAATTCAGGTAATTATATACCTCTTGATATTAATTATAAATTAAATAATGATAACATTATGTTTATTAATAGTGAATATAATGGTTTGTTTTATGTTAATGCTATAATACCTTTGTCCTACAGCAATAATTATGTAATTTGGTCTGAAGTTATGCCGCAAAACTATATAGAAATTAGGAATTCTGCTTTAGAGGCTTTTAGAATATATAATTCAGTTAATATGTTTACAAGTGAATTTTCTATGATACTTAGCCTTTTATATCTGTTTATATTAGGAATATCAACTTTTTTCTCTATAATATTTGGTATAGCTTTATCAAGGCTTATAACAAGACCTATAAGTTTAATACTTAATGCTACTAACTCTATAACTAATGCTGATTTTAACATAGATATGAAACTTGGCGGTGTGCATGATATGAGAAATCTCATTCATAGGTTTAATGTTATGGCTAGAGCTTTGAAATACCATAGAGATAGGGAAGATGCAAGGGCTAGGCTTGAAACTTGGAGGGAAGCGGCTATAAAAGTTGCTCATGAAATAAAAAATCCTCTTATGCCAATAATAATGAATGCTGAACTTATAGATAGAAAATTAAGTACAAATATGAGTGAAAAAGATATTGATAGGATAAAAAAATCTACATCTGTCATAGTAAAAAATGCCAATGTAATATCCGGGCTTGTTAAATCTTTTTCAGAATTTTCTTTTGCTATTAAACTTTCTGATGAAAAACAATCTATTAATAGTGTAATTATTGAAGTGATAGAATCATTTAGAAATGCAAGTAATGTGAAATTTAGCATTGTTTTGAGCAAACATGATTATTTTATTAATATGGATAGAGAAAAATTTATAATGGCTTTTAGAAATTTGATAAAAAATTCAATAGAAGCTATGGAAAATTCTAAAAGATCAATAATTTATATTTCTTCATACCATGAAATTATAGAATTAAATGAGTTTTTCATAATAAGTATAACAGATACAGGAATAGGTATAGACAGTAATAATTTGCATAAGATATTTGAACCATATTTTACATCTAAATCCAAAGGTACAGGAATAGGACTTGCTACAGTAGAAAAAATAATATCTGAACATAATGGAACCATAGATGTAGAATCAATAGTAGGGGAAGGAACAACTTTCTTTATAAAGTTTATGATAGAATCATAAAGATTCAATTTTTGTTACTAATTTATTTATATGAGAAGGATATTTCATACAGATAATATTAAATTTTTGTGCTTCTCTTTCAATATCAATATCAATATTTTCGCATAAGAAGAATATTGTAAATTCATTAAATTCCGGTAATTTTTTTAATTCACTTATGAATTCCATAACATTAATCCATACGAGATTAGGATTAAAAACTAATATTCTTATGCTGTATTTATATATTTTACTTATGAGTTCATATAGATTTTCAGCTATGAAAACTTTTATAGATGAGCTTTCTAAAGCAGCTTTAATTTTATTATATCTGTTATTATCATCATCTACTATTATAGCTGAGTAATTCATAGGGCAAACCCCAAATTGTAAGATAATGTGCCGAGAGAGGGACTCGAACCCTCACTGAGTTGCCTCAGGCAGATTTTGAGTCTGCTGCGTCTACCAATTTCGCCATCTCGGCATTATGTAATTATCATTTCTAATAAATTACCTTTTTTAATTGCTTTAAATTATATGTTAAAAACGATAAAAATCAAGTAAAAGTTTTATATTTTTTCTTTTTTTATAGTTATATGTTTTATTTATTGTAAAATATGGTAAAATAATTATATATATGAGGGTTACTTATGAAGATTACATTAGATATGTCTATATCGAAATTATTAGATGCATTTGACAGAGAATTTGGCGTATCATTAGGTATATATAAAGGTGCCCATAAATCTGATAATATAAAATTATTTGAAATAGCCGATCCTAGAAAAAATCAAAAAGCTTTTATTGTTATTAATAAGGATACCAGTGTAGAGAGTGCTGAAGCTATGTTCAGAAATACATTCGGCATAAGAGTTCAGATTAAAGATAAGAATGGAAATACAGTAAGTCAGGAAAATACTTTAGGAGGAATTAGAAAATTAGATAAAGGTTATGTTGATGATGATAATAAAAGCAATATTAATTTAGTAGATGATGAAAATGCTGAAAATAATGAATCTTCAGAAGATGATGATAAGAAGAAAAAAAAGAAAAAAGCATATTTTTTAAAACCTAAAGTTGTAAAGCATACAGTAGAAGATAAAATAAAAGAGATAGATAGATATTATTTAAGTTTTCAAAGATTTGAGAGATATAAAAATATGCTTAATCTTTTATCATGTATGGAAGAAGCTAAATTAGCATATCCGGATTCTAAGGAACTTATAGATCATATTGAAGATATAAAGTCAAAATCTTTAAATATATCGAATTTGAGCATAAAAAAAAGGAAATTTGCCATATTAGTATTGATTATAGTAACATCTATTTTAGCTATAGTCGGCATAGGTATATGGGGGCATAATTTATATCAGAAAATTAGAAAGGATAGAGAGGCAGATAGTATAATTAAAGAAATAGATAGTTTGAGAATTAGAAAAGGCTCATTAATGGAAAGCGGAAATATATCGGAAGCTAATGCTATAGATGAGAGTATTAATTCAAAATCAGAAAGACTTAATAGTATTCAGAATGAAAATACAGTATATGTTGCTAATTATTTCTTGATAATAGCATTTTTTATGGCGATAATAGTGGCATTATTGATATTAAGGCTTAATAAATACAATCTAACCTCAATAAGATTTGGTAAAAACACATAATATTTTTATTATATAATTATTATACTTGATAATATATTACTATATGGTATTATATAACTTAACATAATGCTTTTTTTTATTTATTTGAGAGAGAGGATTTTCAATGGCTAAAATTATTATACCATTAAGCGATTTAAAAGAAGGAATGAAAATAGCTAGTAATATATATAATAGTGATGAAAAAAGAATCATAGATATAGGCACCATAGTTACAAAAGATATTATAGAAACATTAAAAAGAAATTCTATTACAACAGTAAGTGTAATGGAGCTTTTAGACCTCAAAAAAGAAAATACAGTTAATACAGAAGGAACAGCTAAAAAGCCAGTTATAAGAGGTATATTAGAAGAAAACGGTAAAAAAATATTAAAAATTGATAGTGAAGAAGTAGTTAAAGCCAAGCAAAATACCATAGAAAAAACTAAATCTTTATATGAAACTGCTAAAAGCGGAGGAAGCATAGATTTTGATTCTATGAAAAAAGAAGTTAATAAAATGCTTACTTCTATACTAGATAATAAAGAAGCACATTCCTATCTTTCTATGCTAAAACGTAAAGATGAAACAATGTATAAACATGCAGTAGATGTTGCTACTTTATCAGCCATTACTGCTGAAGAATTAAATTTAACAAAAGTAGATGTAGCCAATATAATGCTTGGTGCATTGGTTCATGATATAGGTAAGGTTCTTATACAGGAAAGTTTATTAACAAAAATAAATCTTACCAAGGAAGAAGAAGCTATAATAAAAAAACACCCTACACAAGGATATAAACTTGTAAAAAGGGACAATTTAGATGATAATATAGCAGATATTGTTTTAGAGCATCATGAAAAATATGATGGAAGCGGATATCCATTCCAAAAAGATAATAAAGATATAAGTACTTATAGTAAAATAGTTTCTGTTTGTAATACATTCAACAATTTAATAACAAAAGGAGAAAGAGGAATACCTTGTACTCCTGATAAAGCAGTAAAAATTATAATATCCCTTGCTAAAAAAGAGTTTGACAGTGATGTTGTAAAAGCATTCCAAAAGGCAATAGGTTTTTATCCTAATAATACAAGAGTAAAGCTTTCAAATGGTTCTATAGCAAGAGTAATAGAGCAAAATCCTACTTTACCATTAAGACCTGTTCTATCTATAGTAAAGCACCTTGATGGAAGTGTTAGTGATGGATTGGAAGTAGTGGATTTATCTACTTCAAATGACTTGTTTATTAAAGAAATATTATAAATTTAGTATTTAAGTTTCTGTTTTTTGCTTAAAAGTCTTATTAAATATCTTAATTCATACTTTGAATAGTAATCTTTTACCATTGTAACTCCTCTTTTATTGAAAAAAGAGAAGTAATGGTATTTTTCTAGAGTTTCTAAAAGTTTGGAAAAATGTTCTTCTTCTAATTTGAATGCTTCTGATACTTCTTTTAAAGAATATAATTTTTCATCATCTTGAAAGTATTTATTTAAAAATTTATTTGATTTTATTGTTATGCAAATATTATCAATAATGACTTTTATTACTATAGTTATAATAAATAATATTATGAAATATTGTAATATTTTAGGCATTATCAATTAGTTTGATTAAACAAAATCAAGTTCATAAATATTTCACCTAATTCTGTTTTATAATTGATAGATAATATTTTATCATTTTCTTTTTCAAGCATAGATAATTGCTCACTCATAAGAATAGCTGGAGGAGTCATATCTAAATCTATATGTTTTGTAGATAAATCATTAATAGCACTTCCTGCAACCATATTAACAAATTCTTTAATAGTTGCAATAAATATGTCATCTATAGTAGTTATAGATTCCATATTAAGAGCTGAAGCTAATTTAAATGCAGTGGCTTTACTCATATTAAACATAAGTCTTCCGCTTAAATCTCCTGTAATACCAACAAAAACTATAACACCGCCTACATGATTAGCATTTCTATATATTCTAACGTCACCTTTGCCAACTTTTGAATTAAAATAACTTTTTAATATAATTACTGTACCTTTGCTGAAAGCATTTACTACATCTAAGTCAAACATATTTATAACACCATATAATTGTATTTTTTTTATTATCGGAAATTAATATAATATTTTTAACAGTATACTACTATTATATAATTTATCAAGTTAAAATATAATTATTTTTAATTGATAATATTTTTACATAAATCTTGACTACAAATAAAAAGAATGATATCATTAAAATAAAATTATATAATAAATGAATGAATAACCGATAATATTATGAGAGATAGAATACTTTGTTTGTCTTTTATATTGTTAATATTTTTATTTGGCGTTTTTATAAAGACAGTTTATAAGAGTAGTGAGCCAAATGAAACTTTAATTAGTATTACAGTAAAAGGAGCGGTTGTTAATCAGGGTGTGTATTTTTGTAAATGCGGTGATTCGGTAGCAAATGTATTAGAATTATGCGGCGGAATGACAGAACTTGGTTATTTGCCTGAAGGATTTGACTACAATATGCCGATAACTAATGATATTACAATTAATATACCAAAAAGGTATTCGACTATAAGAAAAAATTATGAAGAGAATTGATAGTGGAAAAAGAATTCGCTAGTATTTTTGAAGATAATAATGACATCTCGCTCAATGAGTATGATATAAATAAACTTATAGAAAAAACTATGAAAATCAATGAGAATGAATTTCCGGTTATATCTATTGGTAATACAGATAAAGATAGTCCTAAGATAAAAGGTAAAGTTACAAGCAAAGAATATCAGAATGATCCTGAAGCTCATGAAGTAAATATAAATGATTATATTAAAGAAGAACAAGAAAATGAGCTAGAAGCTTATACAGACGAAGAAAATAAAAAATATAAAACATTAGAAGAAAGTTTAAGTTTGTCTGAAAATGATATAGAAGTTGCAGATCATATAGTTGAGTCTGAATTGGATATGTCATCTCTTTTTGCTAATCCTATAACTCCTGTTGATTCAAATAATGAAGAATCATCAGAAAATAAAGAGGGTGATAATACTGAAGGAACAGAACAAAAAGAGTTATCTGATGAACAAACTTATATAATGGAACATATCTATTCTAAAGAACAAGATGATATACTTAAAGAATCTGAAGAAGAGTCTTTAAAAGAAGATGAGTTAAATGTATTAGAATCAGTTGATGATTTTAAGTTGGAAGATTCTTTTAATAACAAAAATCCTTTAGATGATGAAGAAGGAGAATCTGAAAACTCTGATAAATTATATATGAAAGAGTATACAGATGAAGAACTTCTTGATATAAATAATATTGAAGATGATGAAGATACTGCAGGAAATCAATCTTCATCAGATGAAGCAATATCTAATTCTGATAGTGAATCAGAAAAAACTGAAGAAAGTGAATTGGAATCTAAAAATGAATTTCCTTCATTAGAAGAAGCATTAAGTAATGAAGAATTATCTGATTTGGAAGAAGGTTTAGAAGAATTAGATAATCTACAAGAAGAAAGTACAACAGAAGAAACATCAACATCAGAAGAACCAGTTTCAGAACATAAAGAATATACAGACGAGGAATTATTAGATTCAAGTTTAATAGAAGAAGAACCAGAAACTGAAGTAGTAGAAGAAAGTTCATCAATATCTGAAACTCCAGCAGAAGAAACATCAGAGAATAAAGAAGAAGTTCTATCAGATGATAATTTAAGTAATGAAGAATTATCTAATTTGGAAGAAGGTTTAGAAGAATTAGACGATTTACAAGAAGAAAGTACAACAGAAGAAACAGCAACATCAGAAGAACCTGCTGCAGAACATAAAGAATATACAGATGAGGAATTATTAGATTCAAGTTTAATAGAAGAAGAACCAGAAACTGAGGTATCAGAAGAAAGTTCATCAATATCTGAAGCACCAGCAGAAGAAACATCAGAGAATAAAGAAGAAGTTCCATCAGATGGTAATTTAAGTAATGAAAAATTATCTAATTTAGAAGAATCAGATAATCTACAAGAAGAAAATAAAACAGAAGAAACATCAACATCAGAAGAGCCAGTTTCAGAACATAAAGAATATACAGATGAGGAATTATTAGATTCAAGTTTAATAGAAGAAGAACCAGAAACTGAAGTAGTAGAAGAAAGTTCATCAATATCTGA
>NZ_CALXRM010000080.1 GCF_944390845.1 uncultured Brachyspira sp. | reverse complement strand
CGTGAATTATCAATAGCATTAGCAGAGAACTTTCATCTGTTTGAAAATTGACAAAAGATATTTGTTTAGGTATATACCAAAAATTTTTAACTTTGTCATTTTTTTAGTCAACTTTTTCCCGCCGCAAAAAGTTGCAAAAAGTGCAAGGATAGAATTAGTACTAAATCATACTAAAATTGTCTTACATGTAAGATAATTTATTAAATTAAAGCCCAAATGTAGCCTTTTTGCTTCTTTGTGGCAACAAAAGAAGTGGGGTATGGGGCAAAGCCCCAGATATAAAAACAAAAATATAACTTTACTTTTGACAAAGTATAGTTGTTTAGGTATATACTGAAAATTTTTAAGTATTATAATAATATAGCAACAGTAAGTATTCTTCCTACCTGAACACCATCGCGTCTATAAGAATAAAATACTTCATCATAAGTATTTAGATTAGAAAGTTCAATATTATTTTCTAAAACACCGCAGTCAAGCAATTGTTTTTTTACTTCCAAACCATTATCAATATGCCATTTATTATTCATCATAGTTTTATTTTCAAAATGAACAGCTACTTCATCACCTACTTCATAATCTTTCAAAGCTATGTAAGGACCTATATAAGCATACATTTTAGACAAATTGGCATTGTATTCTTTTATCATTAAATCAATAGTTTTAGATACAATATTTTGAACTGTACCTCTCCAACCAGAATGAATAGCTGCTATTGATTTGCTTTCATCACAATAAAGTATTATAGGCACGCAATCTGCTGTTTGAACTATTAAAGGAGTATTTTTAAGATTGGTTATTAAAGCATCTGTATTTTCAACCAATCTTTCTCTGCCTCCAAATAGATTTATATTATTTTCATCTATCTTTACAATATTATCTTTATGAACTTGATGCATAAAAATAGCTTTATTAACATCAAAGTTAATACTATTAAAAAAATTATATTCCTGAGATTTTCTATATTCTAAATCAATATCTTTAGCTTTAATATCGATCCCCTTAGCAAGTACGGCTATATATATTTTTTTATTGTCATTTTTGGAAGGATAGAAAATATTATGCATTTTTGAGTCTTTTAATTTCTTCTTCTAATTCTTTTACCTTATTAGTTAATTCTTTAGTTTCATTTCTTGATTGTTCCATAATATTTTCATATAAAGTAAAAAATTTTTTGGCATACTCTAATTTCTGTTTCAATTCATTTATCTCTTCTTTGTAAACATCTATTTTAGAAGAAAGAAGTTTATTATCTTCCTGAAGTTCTAAAATAATATCTTTATCGCTATATTCCACTTCTACTATTCCTCAATTTTTTTATCTATATGTTATCTATTATGTACATTATAATTGGATTGTCAAGTAAATTTATAATATTATTGTAGTAATAAAACATAAAAGTTAATATTACCACAATAATATTAATATAATAAAAAATGTATTATATGTTAGATACTATTATATCTCCCATTTCAGAACATTTTACTTGTTTATATAAATAAGTCATCATATGATGTTTAGGCATTATATCAAGGGTTCTATAACCATCATCTATAGCCTTATAAACAGCATTTTCTACATCTTCAGCTTCATTCAACATACCAAAAGAGTATCTAAGCATCATAGCAAGAGAAAGTATAGTACCTATAGGATTAGCTAAGTCTTTACCTGCTATATCAGGAGCAGAACCATGAATAGGCTCATACATACCAACTGTTCCGTCAGAAAGACTTGCTGAAGGTGCCATACCTATAGAACCAGTAATAACACTAGCTTCATCAGAAAGTATATCTCCAAACATATTTTCTGTAACTATAATACCAAATTGTGACGGATTTGAAGCAAGCTGCATAGCTGCATTATCAACATACATATCATTATATGGAACATCACTATATTCTTTTGATAAATTGTTCATTACTTCACGCCATAATTTAGAAGTATGAAGTACATTAGCTTTATCAACTGAAGTTAAAGGTCTTTTAAGATTTCTAGCCAATTCAAAAGCCACTTTTCCTATTCTTAATACTTCATCTTCTCTATATAACATAAGGTCAGTAGCTTGTTTTACACCATTAACTACTTCAAATTTATGTTCTCCAAAATATACACCGCCTGTAAGCTCTCTAACCATGATAAAGTCAATAACATCTTTACAGATAGTTTCTTTTAAAGGAGAAGCATATTCTAAAGATTTTAATATTTTAGTAGGTCTTATATTAGCATAAAGCTTCATTTCTTTACGCAATCTTAATAAACCTCTTTCCGGTCTTTTATCAGGATCAACTTTATCCCATTTAGGACCGCCTACAGAACCAAGAAGAACTGAATCAGATTTAATACATTTTTCTACATTCTCATCGGTAAGAGGAACTCCAAATTTATCAATAGAACAGCCGCCCATATCAACATATTCCAAATTAAACTTATGGGAGTATTTTTCAGCTATTTTATTGAGTACATTTACAGCCTTACCTACTACCTCGGGACCTACTCCGTCCCCTTCAATAACAACAATATTCTTTTCCATAAATAATCACCTCTTAGAATTTTTTATAGAGTTTAAAAGCCCATTAGAGTTAATTATATTTTTAATAAACTCTGGAAAAGGCTCAGCCTTATAGCTTTCATTTTTAGTTATGTTTGTTATTATACCATTATCAAAATCAACTTCAACCTCATCTCCTGCATTTATTTTCTTGCTTGCCTCATCGCATTCTAAAATAGCAAGTCCTATATTAATAGAATTCCTATAAAATATTCTAGCAAAAGAAGAAGCTATAACACAAGATATTCCTGATTCTTTAATAGCTATAGGAGCATGCTCTCTTGAAGAACCGCATCCGAAATTATCTCCTCCAACCATTATGTCTCCAGGCTTTACCTTGCTTACAAAATCTTTATCAATATCTTCCATACAATGAGATGCCAATTCCTTATGATTAGCAGTATTTAAATATCTTGCTGGAATAATAACATCTGTATCAACATTATCACCATATTTATGAACAAACCCTTTAGCTTTCATTTATTAATATCTCCTATTTTTTATAATACCCAAACTATTTATAAAATATCATTTAGGCTCTGTTATATAACCTGTTATTGCACTGTATGCAGCAGTAGCAGGGCTAGCTAAATATACTTTTGAAGTTTTATCTCCCATTCTTCCAACAAAGTTTCTATTAGTTGTAGTAACAGCAACTTCATCATGAGCAAGTATTCCCATATATCCGCCCAAACAAGGACCGCATGTAGGAGTAGATACGGCACAGCCTGCATCAATAAATATATCCATATAGCCTAATTTTATACATTCTTTATAAACTTTCTGAGTAGCAGGAATAATTATACATCTTACATTTTTAGCTACTTTCTTTCCTTTCAAAATATTAGCAGCAATAGCCATATCAGACAATCTTCCATTAGTACAAGAACCTATAACTACCTGATCAACTTTTATATCTTTTAATTCCTTAGCTTCTTTAGTGTTTTCTGGTAAATGAGGACATGCCACTGTAGGCTCTATTGAAGATAAATCAATATCATACTCTTTATCATAAACTGCATCATCATCAGCTTTGAAAATAGTATAATCTCTTTTTACTATATCTTTTAAGAATTCTATAGTTTTATCATCAACCTCAAATATTCCGTTTTTTGCACCTGCTTCTATAGCCATATTAGCAATACAAGCTCTGTCATCCATAGTTAAAGATGAAACTCCTTCGCCTCTGAACTCCATAGATTTATATAATGCTCCGTCAACACCTATCATACCTATGATATGAAGTATAACATCTTTTCCGGATACATTTGGTTTTAATTTTCCTTTAAGATTAAATTTAATAGCAGAAGGAACTTTGAACCAAACCTGACCTGTAGCCATAGCAGCAGCCATATCAGTACTTCCTACTCCTGTAGAAAATGCTCCAAAAGCACCATAAGTACAAGTATGAGAGTCAGCTCCTATTATAACTTCACCTGGTGCCACTAATCCTTTTTCTGGTAAAAGAGCATGCTCAACTCCCATATCTCCAACATCATAATAATTCGTAATATTATATTTATTAGCAAAATCTCTGCATTGTTTGCATTGTTCTGCAGCTTTGATATCCTTATTTGGAGCAAAGTGATCCATAACTAAAGCTATTTTTTCTTTGTCAAAAACTTTATCAAAACCATACTTTTCAAATTCATTTATAGCAACTGGGCTTGTAATATCATTTCCTAAAACTAAATCAGTTTTAACCATTATAAGCTCACCTGCTTCAACTTTTTCAACGCCAGCATGTGCAGCTAAAATCTTTTGAGTAATAGTCATAATTTTATCCTTAATTCATTTATGAAAGAAACATAATATACTAAAACAATTCCGTTTTGTCAATTTTTTTGTTAATAAAAAGGGCTATACATTAAAAAAATGCAAGCCCTATAATTAAAAAATACTATTATAATTTATTCAAACCATTAATATAAGCCATTAAACTAGCTTCAATAATATCTGTACTTACGGATCTTCCTATAACAGTTTTATCACCGCAAGCCAATCTAACAATAACTTCTCCCAAAGCATCTTCACCTTCAGTAATAGCATTAATACTATAAGTTACTAATTTAGCTTTGTTTGATGTTATAGAGTCAATAGCTCCGAAAGCTGCATCTATAGGTCCGTTTCCTTTTCCTATAGCTTCAATAACATTATCTTTATTATCAAATATAGCCACTGAAGCAAAAGAAGATATAGAATCGCTGTCATTAACCATAAAGCTTTTTAATCTATATGAAGGATTTTCTATATTAGTATTGCCTATTAATAATGCCTCTATATCAGTATCAGTAACTATCTTTTTTCTGTCAGCTAAATTTTTAAATTTAATAAATGCTTCTTCTAAAGCCTTATCATCTATATCATAACCTAAAGATTCTATTCTGTCTTTAAAAGCATGTTTTCCTGAATGTTTACCCAATACCATTTTATTTTGAGGTATTCCTATATCTTCAACATTCATAATCTCATAAGTAGAACGTTCCTTTAATACTCCATGCTGATGTATTCCTGCCTCATGAGCGAAAGCATTAGCACCTACTATAGCTTTATTTGGAGCAACAACCATACCTGAAATAGTAGATAATAATTTTGAAATTTTATAAATGCGTTTTGTATTAACATCAGTATAAACATCATAGAAATTTGCTCTAGTTTTAATACCCATTACCACTTCTTCCAAGCTAGTATTTCCAGCACGCTCACCTATACCATTAATAGTACATTCTATTTGTGTAGCTCCTGCCAAAACTGCTGATAAAGAATTAGCTGTAGCAAGTCCTAAATCATCATGACAATGCACAGATATATCAACATTTTCTATACCTTTAACATTCTCTTTTAAATATTTGATTAATTCAGCCATTTCCAAAGGAGTAGCATATCCTACAGTATCAGGAACATTTATTGTAGTAGCTCCATTTTCTATAGCTGTTGAATATGCCTGAACCAAAAAGTCTTTATCACTTCTTGAAGCATCTTCAGCAGAAAATTCTATAAATTCAAATTTTGTTTTAGCATAAGAAACAGATTCTTTTATAGTTTCTAATACCTGCTCTCTGGTCATCTCTAGTTTATGCTTTAAATGTATATCGCTTGTAGCTATAAAAGTATGAAGCATAGGGTGCTTTGCCTCAGCAAGTGCCTCATAAGCTCTGTCTATATCTTTTTTATTACATCTAGCCAAACTTACTAATTTAGCATTCTCTACAACCTTACTAACTTCTCTTATAGCATTAAAGTCATCATCAGAACATATAGCAAAACCTGCTTCTATTATATCAACGCCTAATTTATCAAGTTCTGCTGCCATTTCCAATTTTTCAGCCAAATTCATAGTACAACCAGGAGATTGTTCTCCATCTCTTAAAGTAGTATCAAAAATCTTAATCTTTCTCATTGTTAAAACCCTTATAAAATAAACACCTGTATAATTAAATACTTTTTATTGATTTTCACATACTGAAATAATTTTATTTTGTCAAAATGATTTTTTAATGTAAAACATTTGCAGGGCTTTGCCCCGCACCCCAGTTCTTTTACCGAGTAGGTACCTTTCGGTATTGGTATAAAAGAACCAAAAGAACTGCATTTTCAAACTCAATGTAATACAACACATAAAAAATATATTTAATAATATACCCAAATAAGAAATAATTGACAAACTATATTTGTTTCATTATATAAATAAATATTCAATATCAAAGTATTTAATTATAACAATCGAGTATGAATAAAAATTACTTTTTAATCCAACTCATCATTTTTCTTAATTCTGCACCGACTTTCTCTAATTTATGCTCGCTTTCTAATTTCTTAGTAGCATTAAATTTAGCTTTACGTCCAGCACTAAACTCTTGAATAAACTCACTAGCAAAAGTACCGTCTTGTATCTCTCTTAATACTTTTTTCATTTCTTTTCTAGTTTCTTCAGTGATCATTCTTCTTCCAGTTCTGTAATCACCGTATTCAGCAGTATTTGAAATAGAATATCTCATCATAGCAAATCCGCCTGAATATATTAAATCAACGATTAATTTCATTTCATGTATACATTCAAAATAAGCCATTTCTGGTTCATAGCCAGCTTCTACTAAAGTATCGAAACCAGCTTTCATTAACTCAGTAACACCGCCGCATAATACTGCTTGTTCACCGAAAAGGTCAGTTTCAGTTTCCTCTCTGAATGTAGTTTCTAATATACCAGCACGTCCTGCACCTATTCCTGAAGCATAAGCCAAAGCATAATCTTTTGCTCTGCCGCTATAATCTTGATAAACAGCTATTAAGCTAGGAACACCTCTTCCTTCTAAATATTGACTTCTTACTGTATGTCCTGGGCCTTTTGGAGCAACCATAATAACATCTATGTTTTTAGCAGGTACTACAAATTGGAAATGAATATTAAATCCATGTGCATACATTAATACATTTCCTTCTTTCATATAAGGTGCAACTTGAGTATTGTATATATCAGCTGAAACCTCATCAGGAACAAGCATCATAACTATATCAGCAGCCTTAGCAGCTTCTTCAACTTCCATTACTTTAAAACCTGCTTCTTCTGCTTTTTTGCAGTTTGCACTGTCTTTTCTTAAACCAACGATAACATTCATTCCGCTGTCTTTTAAGTTTTGAGCATGAGCATGTCCTTGACTGCCGTATCCCATTATTGCTATAGTTTTACCATCTAGTAAAGATAAATTACAATCAGCATCATAATATTTTTTTATCATTTTAATACTCCTTTTTTAATTATTATTTTTTTATTTTTATTAAAATTCAAATTTGTTGATTATATTTATATCAGGAACTTCATCGCCTAACTGTATTGATGTTACTCCAGTTCTTGAAAGTTCTAAAATATTGAAATCTTTTAAAGCATCTAAATAACCATCTATTACAGAAGCAGAAGCAGTAATTTCAACTATCATACTTTTATTTCCAATATCAAGTATAAGTCCGTTATGAGCATTTGTTATATCGCAAGCTTTACGTCTGTTAGTATCATTTATTTCTATTTTTACTAACAACAAATCTCTTATTATGCTATTAGAATAGTCTATTAAATGTACAGAATGAACCTCTATAAGTTTTAAAGTCTGTTTAATAATATGATTTATTTGAGAATCATCGCCTTCTGTAACTATAGTCATTCTTGATATACTAGGAACACAAGTAACAGAACAAGTAATAGTTTCTATATTAAAACCTTTTTGACTGAATAATAAAGTTATTCTATTTAATACACCTGAACTATTATCTACAAATAAAACTAAAACTCTTCTTTGTTTCTTATTCATTTTTTTCTCCTAATATTTTAATCTACTATTATATCATCTATAGTACCGCCTGCAGGAATCATAGGCAACACTTTCAAATCCTTACCTATAACACATTCTATCCATACAGGACAATTACATTTCAAAGCTTCTTCAAAGGCTGATTCAAATTCTTTTATAGTTTCGCATCTAAATCCTTTAGCCCCGAAACCTTCAGCAACTTTAACATAATCCATTTTTTTATTTATATCTGTACTTGAGTATCTTTTCTCATAGAATATAGTCTGCCATTGTCTAACCATACCCAATGTACTGTTATTTAAAATTATTGTTATAACCGGCAAATTATATTCAACTGCAGTTGCTACTTCATTTAAATTCATATAAAAAGATCCGTCGCCTGTTATATGTATTACTCTCCTGTCTGGTTTAGCAACTTGACAGCCTAAAGCAGCACCATATCCGAATCCCATAGTTCCCAAACCGCCGCTTGTTATAAAACTTCTTGGTTTAGTATGACGTATATATTGAACTGCCCACATTTGATGCTGACCTACATCTGTAACATAAATAGCTTCATCTTTAGTTTTTTCGCCTATTATATTCATAACTCTGCTTGGATAAATACCATCTTTATTAGTATTTCTGTCAGAATCTTCTTTCTTCTCTTTAGCTCTTAAATCAGACAAATATTTTACCCATTCATCATCTTCTACTCTTTTTACAAGTTTATTAAATCTATCCAATACATCATTCAAATCGCCTATTATACTATAGTCAACATGAACGTTTTTATTAATTTCACTTCTGTCTATATCTATATGAACTTTTTTAGCAGCACCGCCGAATTTATCAGTATTCAAAGCAACTCTGTCGCTAAATCTTGTTCCTACTGCAAGTATTAAATCAGCTTCATTCATAACCTTATTAGCAGTAGCAGAACCATGCATTCCAAGCAAACCGATATTTAATTTATCATTATATCCTAATACACCAGCTCCCATTAATGTATGGACTGAAGGTATATTAGAATTAATCATAAACTCTCTTAATTTATCGCTTGAATCTTTAGCACCGCCTCCAAAATATATGATAGGCTTTTTAGATTCATTTATTAATTTTGCAACTTCTTCTATAGTTTTTTCATCTTCAGAATTTATCTTAATAGCTTTAGGGACAAATTTTTCTTTTCTTGTGAATTCTGTTTCTGCAAATGTGAAATTTTTAGGTATATCTATTAATACAGGTCCTTTTCTTCCTGTAGAAGCTATAACAAAGGCTTTTCTTATTGTATTTGCCAATTCATCAATACTTCTAACAACAAAATTATGTTTAGTAATAGGCATTGTTATACCAGCAATATAAACCTCTTGAAATGAATCTTTTCCTATTAAACTTTCTGGTACATTTGCTGTTATAGCAATCAAAGGCACACTATCCATATATGCTGTAGCCAATGGTGTTACCAAATTAGTAGCTCCTGGTCCGCTTGTAGCAATTACAACCCCAGTTTTTCCGCTTGCTCTAGCATAGCCATCAGCAGCATGACAAGCACCTACTTCATCTACCGGCATTATATGCTTTATTTTATCACTATATTTATAGATAGCGTCATATATAAATAATGCGGCTCCTCCAGGATAACCAAATACTGTATCAACGCCTTCCTCTATTAAAACTTCCATTAATATTTCAGAACCGTTCAATTTCATTACAAACTCCTTAAATTATTTTATAGCCTTACAATTTCATTATTAGTATTTCTATAGATAGAAACATTATTTTTATAATAATAGTTATTAATAAAAAAATGTATATATATTTATAGTATGAATAATAGAATTAATTATAACAGGATAATAGATAGGAGAATATTGAGAATAATAATAGTTGAAAATTTTCTTGTTTTATTGAAATTAGTATATGACATGTGATTTTTCTTCATATCATAAAAAGCATTGTGCATATAGTTAGTGGACGACATGCTCATTTTCATTCTCCTTTTTATATTTGAAATATATTATAATATTTTTGAGTAATATTGCAATACTTAAAACTAATTTTTTCTTAACTTTTAACAGTAATCATAATTGACAATATAAATTTATTTAGTATACTATCATAATCATACATTTGTAGGATTTATGAAGATTTTAAAAAATAGATATAATAAGAAAATATTAGAAATTAAAAATAACAAAAAAAAATTAGATGAAATTATAAAAGATAAAAAACCTTTATATAAATTTCTTAATTATATAATTTTTATATTTTTATGTACTTTTAAATTCATACCTGAAATTATTATTATTTCTATAATATGCATTTGTACCGTATATTTATCTGTTTCATTATATTCAAGAAAATATATTTATTCTTCTATAGAAGATATACCTTATAATGATGTAGCTTTAGTATTAGGTACAAGCAAGTATCTTTATAATGGTCAAATAAACATGTATTTTAAATTCAGAATGGAGGCTGCTTATGAATTATATAAAAGCGGAAAAGTAAAATTTATACTTGTAAGCGGGGACAACAGGTATAGATCATATAATGAACCTAGACAAATGCGTTTAGATTTAATAAAATTAGGAGTAGATAAAAAGCATATATTTCTTGATTTTGCCGGATTTAGAACAAGGGATTCTATAATAAGAGCTAATAAAGTATTTGAACTTACTAATTTTACTATAGTTTCTCAGCCTTTCCACAATGAAAGAGCGATACTAATAGCAAGACAGAAGAAAATCAATGCCATAGCTTATAATGCCAATAATGTTAGAAAACTTTATAGGGTAAGACAATTTCCAAGAGAATTGGGAGCAAGAATTCTAATGTTTATTGATATTATATTTAATAAGCCTCCTAAATTCTATGGGGATATAATAAAAATAGAAGAAAGAGAAGACATACCTGCTGACAAAAGCAATAAAATTGATAAAAAGTTAAAAACAGGAGGACATAAATGACATCAAAATTACTAACTGAATTACTACAATCTTTATCTTTACTTTCAGTTCTTCTTCTAATAGGAGTTTTTTTAAGGGCAAAAGTAAAACTATTTCAAAAGCTATATTTACCTGCTTCTGTAATAGGAGGATTCATAGGGCTTTTAATATCTCCTGAAATATTAGGAAGATTATCAAGTTTTTCAATATCAGAAGAATGGATAAAAACTTATTCCCTGCTTCCAGGAGTTTTATCCATACCGATATTCGCAGCTATTCCTTTGGGTATGTTTTTAAATGAAAACAAAAATATAAAATCCTTATACCCTACAAAAGTTTTAATAGGATTTGGTATATTTCAATGTGCAAGTATGGCCCAATCTGCTATAGGATATGCAACAAATATGCTGTTTACAAAAATAGATCCTAGTTTAAATATGTACAGAACTTTCGGATATGAACTTTCTGCAGGTTTTGCCGGAGGACATGGTCTTGCTGCTGCTACTGGAAAACTTTTAGAGGGTTTTGGTATAGCTCAATGGGAAATAGCTCAAGGTGTTGCTTTAACTACTGCTACAATAGGACTTATAGGCGGTATGATATTTGGAATTATATTCATAAATATAGCTGTAAGAACAAATAAAACTAATGTTATAAAAAAAATTGTTAATGATAAAGATGATAATAACAGCATAAATAAAATAGACAAGAATATGGAAGTTGGATACAATAATGACATAACAAAACAAGCTAGTTTAGGAAGAGAAACTTTTTTAAGCAGTTCTATAGAAACAATAACTTTCCATTTAGCAATAATATTTTCTGTATGCGGATTAGCTTTTATAGTATTGAATGCTATTAAAAAACTTGGAATACCTGGATTAGATGTTCTTCCAGTTTGGACTTATTCAATGATTATAATGTTTGCTTTAAATATATTAATAAAAAAATTGAAATTATCTTGGATGGTAGATGCAAAGGTGAAGGCAAAAATAATAGGTACATTAAGCGATTTTGCTATAGTATCAGCAATAACAAGCCTTCCAATAAAAGCTATAATACATTATATAGCACCTATAATAGTAATGTGCGTAGTAGGATTTATAGCAACTTACTTAATAGTATTTATATTTAATAATATGCTATTTAAAGGCGATTATGCTTTTGAAAGAGCTATAATTTCTTGGGGTACTTTAACAGGAGTATTAATTACAGGAATGACTCTTTTAAAAATATGCGACCCAGAATATAAAAGCCCAGCATTAACAGAGTTCTCTCTAGGATTTTCTTTAATGTCAGTTACTGGACTTCTAGTAGTTCCAATACTTAATACTGTTTTGGCAGTAGGTTCAACTTGGGATAATTTTATAACTGCAGTAATAAGTTCAGCACTTTATTTAGCATTTGCATTTATAATTTATTTTGTACATAGAAAATCGAATGCATAATTTCTTTATATATACCTAAACAACGATATTTTATCAAAAATAAATTTATATTTTTGTTTTTATATATGGGGCTTTGCCCACCGCTCTGCGTGCTTACGCAATACCCAAGTTCTTTTACGACTGAAGGAAGTACTGTAAGTATTGGTATAAAAGAACCTTATATCCTCGACAGGCTCGGATACGCTTCGCGAACAACTGCATTTTTAGTCTAAATTTTAGCTTATACCCTATATTTAATAAATATTTTTCAAATATAAAGTTCTAGCAATTGCGTTTTCGCGAAGCGTGCCTGTGGCAGCAACTTTGACGAAGTCCGCAGAGCGTGTGCGGCAAAAAAGTAGATAATTCTATATAAAGTCAATCAATTGACAAACTTAAAAATTTTCAGTATATACCTAAACAACTATACTTTGTCAAAAGTAAATTTATATTTTTGTTTTTATATCTGGGGCTTTGCCCACCGCTCTGCGTGCTTACGCAATACCCAAGTTCTTTTACGACTGAAGGAAGTACTGTAAGTATTGGTATAAAAGAACCTTATATCCTCGACAGGCTCGGATACGCTTCGCGAAAGGCTACATTTGGGCTTTAATTTAATAAATTATCTTACATGTAAGACAATTTTAGTATGATTTAGTACTAATTCTATCCTTGCACTTTTTGCAACTTTGACGAAGTCCGCAGAGCGTATGCGGCGGGAAAAAGTTGACTAAAAAAATGACAAACTTAAAAATTTTTGGTATATACTGAAAATTTTTAAGTTTGTCATTTTTTTAATATATTGTATAATAATAATATGGATTTTAATTTAACAG
>NZ_CALXRM010000079.1 GCF_944390845.1 uncultured Brachyspira sp. | reverse complement strand
CAGAACATCCGCTAGATAAGTTTTGTAAGGATAAACATATTAAAAGAGTTTATAGTCCAGTCGCTAGTCCTTGGTATAATGGTGTTGTAGAAAGTACACATAACCGAGACCAAAAAGAATTTTATGATTATTGTACACAAGAATTAACTTTAGAAAAAGCTAATCAAAAATTAAAAAGATATAATAATTTTTGGAATCATAAACGAATACATTCAGCTTTAAATTATGATACACCTATGTTATACTTCAAAAAGATAAGGAATACTTAAATGCAATATCTCTGGCTCCCGTGCAATAGTTTTTTTAATTATTATAATTTCTTTGAAGATGTTTAAATTTATTTTTTATAATATCAATAATTTCATCTTCTGTTATATTTTCTATTCCTAATATTTTTTCTTCTTTGATCATTTTCTCTCTTTCTTCTTTTTCTTTTTGCAATTTGATTAGATTTATTTCTTTTAATTTATTTTCTCTTTCTATTAATTCTTTTTCACTGTAATAACGTTTTATTAAATTTTCTTTATCTCCGTTTATTAAATATACTTTCAAATAACTTACAAAATCAAGCCAAAGAGTAGTAATATTATTTTGATTTTGTATTTTTGATTTAGCATATTTAATGCATTCCTTCCAATCGAATTTTCTGTTATTAAATATATTCATTAATTCTTCCTGCTTCTCTTTTTTCTTAAAGCAATGTATTTGAGATAGTGATTTAGCTTCATTGCATGTAATTTCATTGAATGTTTTAGTAAGTTCATTTACAAACAAATCAAATTCAGAGAGAGTTTTATCTATATCATTAATTGTATTATTTATTATATTATTATCTTTGACTTTTTTGCTTATACCCGTTTGATTATTTTGTTTATACTCCCTTGTCAATTTAGTCAATACCTTATTATTATTTTGTATTGTGTTTAAATAGATTTTTCTTTTATCGATATTATTATTTTTTATCTTGTAGTCAATTATAATGTATCCGTATTCTTTTAATTGAGAAATATATCTTGATACAGTTGCAGAGCTTATAGAATAAAGATTAGCAAAGTAATTATTAGTAGCCCAGCAGTAGCCTTTATCATTTGTAAGAGCAGTAATCTCTCCGTATAATAATCTGGCAAGAGGCTTTAGTCTTTTATCGTACCTTACTTCTGCCGGTATTATAGCATAATAATTTTTTTTGTAATTGTCTTGTTCATTAAAATTGTTGTTCATACAATATTACCTTTTAAAAAAATCCTTATACTATAGTCAAAAAATATAATATTTTATAAGTTTATATTAGAGAAATTTTTTATATTTTTTTAATTAATTTTATATTTTTAATTTAAAAGAAATAAAATTATTTTATTACTAATAATAACTTATATTTTTTGTTATAATATATATAGTTTTATTTGTTTTATTAGGCTTTGACAATTATATTTTTAGTATTATAATGAATAAGTTGTATTTTTCAAAATAATATTGATTAAAGGTTTATATTTATGTACGAAATGAAAGCTATTGTAGGTACAAGCCAAATTGATAAAGACGGGCTTTTAAAAACTTCATCTATATTTGATTTGATGCAGGACTGTTCTTTCTTTCAATTAGATGCTGATGTTGAACTTACAAAATATTTTAATGAAAATAATGTGAGTATGTTTTTAGTATCAAGACAGGTTGATATATACAAACTTCCAAAGTATAGCGATAAAGTTATAGTGCGTACTTATGTTTATGAATGTAATGAAGCTTACGGATACAGGAATACTGTTATATATGATGAAAATTATAATGAGCTTGCTATTTGTTATGCTATAGGCGGATTTGTTGATTTATCTAACGGCAATTTGATAAGAGTGCCTTCAGAGTTTATAAATAATATAAAATTTGATGAGAAGCAGGAAATGAATTATCTTCCTAGAAAAATAAAGGTTGATAACAATGCTTTAAAAGAAGTTGACAGATTCAAAGTAAAAAAATATTTTATAGATGATAATAATCATGTTAATAATGCCAGATATATTGATATGGCTATAGACTATGTTGATGATTATTATAAAAGAATAAGAATAGAATACAGAGTGCCTGCAGAATTGGGAGATACTATAGTTGTAAAGAAAGCTGTAATTGATGATAAAGTTTTATTAAAGTTTGACAGTGAAGATAATAAAACTTATGCTATATTAGAGTTCTCTTATAGTTTATAATTTAATCATAATGTCCATATAGTGATAATATTATTACACTGTTGTTATCATTATCAATTTTGTATATTATTCTATGAAATTCAGTTATTCTTCTGGAATATAAGCCTGAATATTCATATTTTAATTTTTCAGGCTTTCCTATGCCAGTTTCTGGGTGTTTGGAAATATCTTCTATTAGTTTTATTATTCTTTGTGATATTTTTTTATTATTTTTTTTGAAAAATTGTATATGTTTTTTAGCTTCATCTGTTAATAATATATCGAAAATCATATATTATTCTTCTTCCATTTTTATTAAATCATCTAATGTATATTTTGTTACTTTACCTTCATTCATCTCTTTGATGGATTTATACAAAGAATCTTTCCCTATATTTGGATTAATAGTATATTTTTCCATTATTATTTCAGTTAAAATTGATACAGCAAATTTGGAAAAAACAACAGTTGATTCAAATTTATCTTTATAATTTTCTTTTCTTGGTATTCTTAAAGCTAGACATTCATATTCAAAGAAATTGTTTTCTGCTGCTATAGATACTATTTTTTTTGAACTTATTTCTAAATTAAACATATTCTTTATTGTATTTTTTATCATAAAAGGTGTATATTTACATATAAGAAAATTTATATTGTTAAATAAATAATTGATATTGTTTGTTTCAATATTTTTTATATAATTTTCTATATCATTTAATTGTTTTTTTAATTCTATATTTTCATTTGTTACTTTACCTATAATTTCATTTAATTCTTGAATTCTATTTTTATAGGTGTTTTCAATTAAAATTTTTTCTACTTTATCTTTTACTTTGTACATATATACAGCCTAAAATGATTTTTTATCATTATAACATAATATATTTAATTATGTCAATATATTGTATTTACTAATAAATGAATTATAATATAAAAAAATTGCAAAGGAAATGAAACTATGAAAATTGCTATAGGCTGCGATCATTCAGCTGTTGAATTAAAAAAAGAGATAATAAAATATTTAGAGGAATTAGGACACACTGTTACTGATTATGGTACTCATACAATAGAAAGCGTTGACTATCCTATATACGGAAAAAAGGTTGCTGATGCTGTTGTAAGCAAAGAATGTGAATGCGGTGTTTTGATATGCGGAACTGGTATAGGTATTTCACTTGCTGCTAATAAAGTTAAAGGCATAAGGGCCGCAGTTTGCAGTGAGCCTTATTCTGCTAAACTTTCCAAACAGCATAATAATTCTAATATAATAGCTTTCGGTGCCAGAGTAGTAGGAGTTGATTTAGCTAAGATGATAGTAAAAGAATGGCTTGATGCTGAATATGAAGGCGGAAGACATGCTAGGAGAGTTGACTTGCTTACAAAAATAGAGAACGGCGAGGAAATTTAATTTTTTTATTAATTAACTTAATATTAAGGGCTTTGAGTTTTTTAATAGACTTAAAGCCCTTTTATTTTTTTATTAACTTTTTCTATATTAAGATTATAATGATTTAATATAATTCCTTATCAATTATTATTTAACTTACACATCAAAATTATTTTTCAAATATTTTCCAATTGAAATTTTGATAATTTTAATTTATTATATAAAATAACAATACATAGAGATGGTACTATATGAAAAATGTTATTTTTGTAATTACAGTATTTATTTTAATAATTGCTGTAATTTCATGCGGAGGCGGAAACAGCGTTAATAAAGAAACAAATCAATCAGAACAAAATACTCAAACTAATCAAAAATCACAAAACAACAATACTCAAAATATTCAAACCAATACATCACAAACAAATAATCAAAAAGAATTCTTTGATATGAAATATGTTTATAAAGGCATTAGAGCAGATAAAACCAAATTTGATGAAAAGCTTAAAAAATTAAGAGAAAATAATGAATATGCAAAAAGGAATTTTGATTTTATTAATAGGAAATTTGCAAATGATGATGAAAGAAAAAAATATTCTATAGAGTTTATATCAAATATTAATTATGCTGCATTAGATCTGGAATTCTTAATAAGCTGGGGTAATTGGGGTATATATAGTGAAGTTGAAGATTATTATGCTGTTGGATATCTATATGTCGATCAAAATTTAGCATTAAAAAAAGCAAGAGAAGAATTATTAAAATTAAATAAAAAAGATGCTGATGTTTATTTAGCTTTGTTCTTATCTCATTTTGCTTGCGATTCACTTTACTATTTTGAAGAAGAGAAAAAATATTTAACTGAATGGAAAAAAGCAGGCGGAAGTAATATTGCTATGATGATGAGAAAAAATGATAATGATAATACTTATATAGAAAAGATGAACTTAATTAATTATATAATAGAAGCTCCTGATTCTTTAAGAGCAGAAAAATTAGTTGCTGATGCTTATAAAGATAATTTCTATAGATACATTGTAAAAGATAATGGATATATAGATTTATTTAATGAAAATAATTATTCTTTAACTTCAATTGAATTAGAAGGTACTGCCCGTTTATCTTCAATAGAAATAGCAGAAGAAATAGGCAATACAAATATAATGAACAAATATATCAAAACTTATATAAATAATAGATTAGCTAATGATGATATACAAGACTATTTAGAATATTATCAAAATTATTACAATATTAATGCCGTTTATTGTTATGATGGTTGGAATAACCTTAATTTACTTGAGTTTAAAAAGAATACATTTTTAATTGAAAGTACTATGAACGGATTAGTAAATATGCATTATTATAATCCTGAGTTCATAAAAGATAATTTATATGCTTCATTTAAAGAAATAAAAAATTATAATTTCAGACTTGGAGATATAGATAAAGTAAAATCTGCTGAAATTAATTCAATTTCTACAAATGATTTGAAAGATTATACTAAAGACTCTAAATTTATAGATTCAGGAAACTTTGATATAGAACAATATTCATCTTATGTAGCTAGCAATATGTATTATCCTTTGCATAGTGTATCTTTTTTCTTATGTGATATCAATAATGACGGCAAAGAAGAATTAATGCTTTCAGGAGAATATACGAGTTCTGCTGGAAGGGGCGGTATAGCAAATTATACTTTACTTTTAAAAGATAATTTGGAAATAGATTTTGATTCAGAAACAGGACAGCTTATTAATTATCGAGATTTTCAAGATTTGGGATGTACTCAAAAAATATACACAGAAAATGGTAAAAATAAAATGTTTTTATTGGATACTCTTAATAATGGAGCATATGATATATTTATTGATAATAATGAAATAAAGAATGCAGAAGTTTTTGATTATATTACATATAGTTATCAGCCCAAATTGGAGTGGAAAGGAAGTATACTTGACGGAGTACCTGAAGGAGCTTTAAAAACTGATGCCAGCTTTGATATGTCTAAAGCAGAAAATGCATCAGACAAAGCAATAGTATCAGACAGAACTTTGAGAATGGCTGATAAACTTATAAGCGATGCATATTTTTCTAAAAAGGCTACTTTGGATAAACAAGGTCAGGAAGAATTATTGGAGCAAAGAAGAGCAGAAATCAAAACTATTCAGGAAGCAAAAGGTGATATTAAAGCAATAGAATCTGAAATGCTTAAGATTTTGAATATACAATAATTTTTTGTAAGAAATATATTTAATAAAAAGTGCATGCATTATATATGTATGCACTTTTTTTATTGTTAAAAATATCAAAATTTAATAAACTTTACTTTTATAATTATTTTTTGTATAATAATATTATGAAAGATTTAGATAAATTAAAACAAATATTAAATGAACAAGTTACTGTTGAAAATTTAAATAGGATTAATGATTATTTTGTACGCTATTTGTTTTCGCATGCTGGCAATGAAAATATAGCTTTAAATTTTATTAATGCCGTATTTAAAGATTTAGACTTTGAAACTTTTCAAAAAATAGAAATATTAAATCCATCGCCGAAGGCGGGCAGTCGCCTTAATATAGCAGAAAATTATGATGAAAAAGAAAGTATTGTTGATATAAAAGCTACTACAGAAAAAGGAATAACTGTTTTAATAGAAATACAATCCAAAGGAAATGAAGATTTTATAAAAAGAGCTTTATATTATTGGGCTTATAATTATAGTTCTAGTTTAAATAGAGGTTCTTTTTATGATGAGTTAAAACCTGCAGTAAGTATTAATATTACAAATTTTATATTAACTGATGAGGAGAAAATACACAGCTGTTATATATTAACAGAATTAAGTAATAATAAGATTCTAACAGATCATTGTCAATTACATTTTATAGAACTTCCTAAATTCACTTTTAAAGATATTAATAAAAATTTTGATAATATACATAAAGAATTTATTTCTTGGGTTAAATTTTTTTATATAAAAAATTATGAGCGTCTAGTAAATTTATTTACTAGACTCAAAAAGCGAATAATTTTTTATTTATAAATTGGGGAAGATATGTCTATCTTAATGAAAGAAAATACTATATTTGAGGAAGTAGAAAAGAAATGCCGTACTTTTGTTAATGATAGTCCTGTGATGGATAAGTATAAAAAACGAGAAGTAGATACATATTTCTTTAATAAGAGTATGGAGTTAGATATAAAAAAGGCTAAAGAAGAAGGTATTAAAGAAGGTATTAAAGAAAATCAAATATTAACAGCTAAAAATATGAAAAAAGAAAATATAGATATTAATATTATAAGTAAAATAACAGGATTGAGTATAGAAGAAATAAAAAACTTGTGAATTCCTGCCATTCGTTAGAATGGTAGGAGCTTATTAACGAACAAGTTTTTTATAAATGATGTAAGAAATAGAAATCTATAATAAATATAAAAGTTATAATAAAAAAGTGCATGCATTATATATGTATGCACTTTTTTATTATGAAAAATATTTTGTAATTGAAATTTTGATAGTTTTAATTTATTATACAAAAATCAAAATACTTACGGACGGTTTAATATGAAAAATGTTATTTCTATAATTGCAGCATTTATTTTAATGATCGCTATTATTTCCTGCGGCGGCGGAAATAAAGAAACGAATCAAACATCGCAAAATACTAATGAACAAAAAACTGTTTCATCTGATAATCAAAAAACAGAAACTAAAAAAGAATTCTTTGATATGAAATATGTTTATAAAGGTGTTAGAGTAGATAAAGCTAAATTTGATGAAGAGCTCAAAAATTTAAGAGAAAATAATGAATATGCAAAAAGAAATTTCGATTTTCTTAATAGGAAATTTGCAAATGATGATGAAAGAAAAAAATATTCTATAGAGTTTATATCAAATGTTAATTATGATCCATTTAGTGAAACATTCAGCACTTGGGATAAATATAATGAAGATTTGACAGATTATTATGCTGATGAACATTTATATGTTGATCAGAATTTAGCATTAAAGAAGGCAAGAGAAGAATTATTAAAATTAAATAAAAAAGATGCTGATGTTTATTTAGCTTTGTTCTTATCTCATTTTGCTACAGATTCTCTTTACTATTTTGAAGAAGAAAAAAAATATTTAACAGAATGGAAAAAAGCAGGCGGAACTAATATATCTATGATGATAGCAAAGTATGATGATGATAATGCTTACAGCAATAAAATGAAATTAGTTGATTATATAATAGAAGCTCCTGATTCTTTAAGAGCAGAAAAATTACTTGCTGATGCTTATAACAATGGTTTTTCTAGATATATTGCAAAAAATAATGGATATATAGATTTATTTAATGAAAATAATTATTCTTTAAGTTCAATTGAATTGGAAGGTACAGCTCATATAGCTGCAGTAAATATAGTACCAGAAATAGTCAATACAAATATAATAAATAAATATTTAAAAACCTATGTTATAAATAGACTCAGCAATGATAAATTATATTTTGATGATGCGGAGTATTTTAGAAATTATTACGGAATTGATTTGATGGAGTATTATGACGGATGGAATGGACTTAGTTTTCTTGAGTTTAAGAAAAATACATTCCTAATTGAATCAAGAGTAAATATGCATTATTATAATCCTGAGTTTATGAATGATCATATATATGCTTCATTTGAAGAGGTAAAAACTTATAATTTCAGACTCGGAGATATAGATGAAGTAGAATCTGCTGAAATTAATTCAATTTCTACAAATGATTTGAAAGATTATACTAAAGGCTCTAAATTTATAAGTTTTGGTAAATTTAATGGAGAAAAATATTTGGAGTATATAGATGAAACAATGGGGTGGCGTGTATATCCATCTTTCTTCTTATGCGATATCAATAATGATGGTAAAGAAGAATTAATGCTTTCAGGGGATTATGATTATGGCGGAGGAAGAGGCGGTACAGTGAATTTTACTTTACTTTTGAAAGAGAATTTGGAAGTAGATTTTGATTCAGAGATAGGACAGCTTATTAATAATCAAGATTTTCAGGATTTAAATAAAAGTCAAAAAATATATACTGAAGACGGTAAAAATAAAATGTTTTTGTTAAATGAAGCTTCTAGTGAGGCTTTGGATATATTCATTGATAATAATGAAATAAAGAATGCAGATTATTTTAATTATATTACATATAGTTATCAGCCTAAATTGGAATGGAAAGGCAGCATACTTGACGGAGTACCTGAAGGAGCTTTAAAAACTGATGCCAGCTTTGATATGTCTAAAGCAGAAAATGCATCAGACAAAGCAATAGTATCAGACAGAACTTTGAGAATGGCTGATAAACTTATAAGCGATGCATATTTTTCTAAAAAGGCTACTTTGGATAAACAAGGTCAGGAAGAATTATTGGAGCAAAGAAGAGCAGAAATCAAAACTATTCAGGAAGCAAAAGGTGATATTAAAGCAATAGAATCTGAAATGCTTAAGATTTTGAATATACAATAATTTTTTGTAAGAAATATATTTAATAAAAAGTGCATGCATTATATATGTATGCACTTTTTTATTGTTAAAAATATTTTGTAATTGAAATTTTGATAGTTTTAATTTATTATACAAAAATCAAAATACTTACGGACGGTTTAATATGAAAAATGTTATTTCTATAATTGCAGCATTTATTTTAATGATCGCTATTATTTCCTGCGGCGGCGGTAATAAAGAAACAAGTCAATCAGAACAAAATACTCAAACTAATCAAACAGAAACTAATAAAGTATATGTTAATCCAACAAGTACAAATGAAAATCATAATACAGATATTGATATTAATGCTAATGAAACCACATATACTAATGAATATATTCAAGGTACAGAAATGGATCCTATACCTACAGGATATAAAAAAATAGATGAAATACTCAATGAACATAAATATAAAGCACCAATATACGAAATATCAAAATTATTAGCAGAGGAAGGTTTAGAAGGAAAAATTACTGAATATACAAATTTTGGTGATAAATATATATATAAAGATTCTACTCCTTTGTTTTTGGCAGTACAATTCGGATATAATGATTTGGCAAAAGAGCTTATAAAAGAAGGTGCTGATGTTAATGCCAGAGCAAGCGATATGGAAACAGAAGACGGTATTGATATGCTTTATTATGCTGTTAGAAATAATAATGTTGAAATGAGTAAAATCTTAATTGATGAAGGACTTGATGCAGGAAGAGATTACGGTTATGAATATTCTTATTATTTAAAAGATGCAGCAATAAACAATAATAATCTTGATATGCTTAAAATACTTGTACAAAGCGGAGATATTGATTTGGAATCAAGCTTAATTCCGCAAGCAATTGAGCAGAATAATATAGAAATGGTTAAATATTTAATATCTATAGGACAAGATGTAAATGCTCAAATATTTGCAGATGGATTTTGGATTAACTCTCCTATGAAAGTAGCTGCTCAAAATGGCAATATAGAAATAGCTAAGCTTTTAATTGATGAAGGTGCCAATTTAAACTCAAGCGATGATTATATAGGTCCAGCTATTGATTACGGTAATTATGATATAGCTAAATTATTAATAGATAATGATGTTTTTAATCTTAATACTAATACAACTAAAGAACAAGCTATAGAATTAGCAAAGAATAAAAAATATTATGAAATGGAAAAATTATTATCAAGCGAAGATGCTAATAATATAGACGGATATGATGAATTAATGAATGCTGTGTCTAAAGGAGATATGAAAGAATTAGAAAAACTTATAAAAGATGATACCGATTTGAATAAACAATATGATAAGATTACGCCTCTTAATTTAGCTGCTGCTAGAAATGATAAAGAAATGGTTAAATTCCTAGTAGAAAAAGGTGCTGATATAAATTTAGAAGATGGATACGGATATACTCCTTTAATGAAAGCAATAGATTATGATAATATTGGGTTAGCTAAAAATATTATTGATTTAAAGCCGGATTTAAATGCCGTATGTTCAGCAACAGGAGATACTCCTTTAACATATTTAGTAAATGCCAACAAGTACGGCGGCGGAGCAGATCTTTGTTATTATATGATAAAAAATGGTGCTGATATAAATAAAAAGAATAAAGAAGGAAATACTCCATTAATGATTGCAGCTGCAAGTTATAGTTATGGTATTGTGGGAGTTCTTGTAAATATGGGTGCTGATTATAATATTAAAAACAAAGAAGGAAAAACAGCCATTGATATTGCTTCAGCTAGAGATGATAAATCGGCGCTTCATCATATGACTAATCCAATCGATTTAGAACATTATCTTAGTTATTAATAAATAATAAAAAAGTGTATGCGTATTTTTTATATGTATGCACTTTTTTTATTGTAAAAATATTTTGTAATTGAAATTTTAATTATTTTAATTTATTATACAAAATAACAATACATACAGAGGGTAAAAAAATGAAAGCAGTTCTTTCTATTATTTCTATTTTTGTTTTAATAGTTTCAATAATTTCCTGCGGAGGCGGTAACAAAGAAACTCAGCAAACAGAAAATACTCAAACTAATCAAACAGAAACTAATAAAGTATATATCAATCCAACAACTACAAATGAAAATCATAATACAGATATTGATATTAATGCTAATGAAACTAAATATACTAATGAATATATTCAAGGTACAGAGCTAGATCCTATGTCTACAGGATATAAAAAAATAGATGAAATACTTAATGAACATAAATATAAAGCACCAATATACGAAATATCAAAATTATTAGCAGAGGAAGGCTTGGAAGGAAAAATCACTGAATATACAAATTTTGGTGATAAATATATATATAAAGATTCTACTCCTTTGTTTTTGGCAGTACAATTCGGATACAATGATTTAGCAAAAGAGCTTATAAAAGAAGGTGCTGATGTTAATGCCAGAGCAAGCGGTATGGAAACAGAAACAGAAGGCGGTCTTGATATGCTTTACTATGCTGTTAAAAATAATAATCCTGAAATGACTAAAATCTTAATTGATAAAGGACTTGATAAAAATAGAGATTATGGTTATGAATATTCTACTTATTTGACAGATATTGCTATCGGCAACAACAATCTTGATATACTTAAACTTCTTGTAAAAAGAGGAGATTCAAAAGAAACTTTAATTCCTGATGCAGTAAGAGAAAATAACATAGAAATGGTTAAATATTTATTATCTATAGGACAAGATATAGATGCACAAAGATTTTTTGACGGTTTTTGGGTTGATTCTCCTTTAAAAGTAGCTGCTGAAAACGGCTATGTAGAAATGGCTAAATTTTTAATTGATGAAGGAGCAAATTTAAACTCAGCTGATGATTATATGCTTTATGCCTATAATAATTATGATATAACTAAATTATTAGTAGATAATGATGTTTTTAATCTTAATACTAATACTACTAAAGAAGAAGCTATAGAATTAGTAAAAAATGGCAAATATTATGAAATAGAAAAATTATTATCAAGCGAAGATTCCAATAATATAGACGGATATGATGAATTAATGAATGCTATATCTAAAGGCGATATGAAAGCATTAGAAAAACTTATAAAAGATGATACTGATTTAAATAAACAATATGATAAGATTACGCCTCTTGGTTTAGCTGCTGCTAGAAATGATAAAGAAATGGTTAAATTTTTAGTAGAGAAAGGTGCTGATATAAATTTAGAAGACGGATACGGATATACTCCTTTAATAATAGCAATGAAGTATCGTAATATTGGTTTAGTTAAAGATATTATTGATTTGAAGCCGGATTTAAATGCTATATGTTCAGCAACAGGAGATACACCTTTAACATATTTAGTACGTGAAGTTTGGTTTGGTACAGATGCTTGTTACTACATGATAAAAAACGGTGCTGATGTAAATAAAAAAAATGATAACGGAGATACTCCATTAATAGTTGCCGTACAAAATGTTATTGGAAGTTATGGTATGTTAGGAGTTCTTATAAATATGGGGGCCGATTACAACATTAAAAATAAAGAAGGAAAAACAGCTATGGATATTGTTATCGAAGAAGATGACAAAGCAGCACTTCATCATTTAAATAATCCTGACGATTTAGAAACTTATCTTAGTTACTAATAAATATAAAAGTTATAATAAAAAGTGCATGCATTATATATGTATGCACTTTTTTATTTTCTGTTTAAAAATTTTCAGTATATACCTAAACAACTATATTTTGTCAAAATAATTTTTTTAATTTAAAATATTTTCAGGGCTTTGCCACGAACCCCAGTTCTTTTATTGGTATAAAAGAACCTATATCCTCGACAGGCTCGGATACGCTTCGCGAAGAACTGCATTTTTGACCTAAAACTAGGGTATTACACTATATTTAATATACTGAAAATTTTTAAGTTTGTCAATTTTTTTAATATATTGTATAATAACAATATGGATTTTAATTTAACAGACGAAGAAATAAAATTTTTGAAAGCTTTTCATAAAAAAGTT
>NZ_CALXRM010000078.1 GCF_944390845.1 uncultured Brachyspira sp. | reverse complement strand
ATTTTTAGTCTAAATCTAGGTTATACCCTACATTTAATACATATATTTTTAATATAAAGTTCTAGTAATTGCGTTTTTCGCGTAGCGTATCCGAAGGATAAAAACTTTTTTGTGCGTCAAAAAAAGTTGATAATATTACATAATGTGCAGTAGTCGGTAAAATGAAATTCTTTCAGTATATACTAATTGTATATTATTTATAAAATTGATTATTAAGTCAGATAAAAATAAATTTCTAGTTTATAACTAAATTTCATTTACAAAAATAGTAAGATATAAAAACTTTATAATAGTTTATTATATAAAAAATAAATTTATAATGACATAAAAAATTATCATTTAATATAATGAAAATATAAATTAATTAAGAAAATTACAACACTATTATTAAAAATATTATATCAATTTATGATACGAAAACATGTTCCTCATAGAATTCTTTAGCCTTAGCATAGAATTCTGCTGCTTTATCATAATTGCCATTAATAAATTCAATATTCCCCAAATGGAAATAAGAGCTGGAATCAGGATCTTCTTTTATTTTTTTAGTGTATTTAGCTTTGCTTTCTTCTAAGTTAGGATAATTGTCTCTTAAGCTTTTGCTTCTAAGATTTTTAAGAGCAAGAACTTCAGGAGTATCAGCAGGGTACATAGCTAAAGCCTGCAAATACATACTTTCTGCCCTTTTGTAATCTTTAATTTCATGCAAACATACACCATAATAGTGATAATCATTATGGTCAGCTAAATTGTTGTCTACTAATATTTTATAAAAATTCATGGCTTCTTTATAAAGTTCATTTCTAAAGAAGTAATTAGCCATATAAACTAAAGCAACTCTGTCTTTACTATTTATTCTAAGTACATTTTTAGCAGCTTCTAAGCCTTTATCTTCTTCTTTAAGTAAAGTACATAAAGATAAAAATTCATAATAAGGCTCAAGATTTGAAGAAGTATATAAAGTAATACCTTTTCTATAAAGCTCGAAAGCTTCCTGAAGTTTATATTCTTTTTTAGCAATAGCCCCTAAAAGGAAATATGCTTCTGCTGCCATCCAATACTCTAAGAAAGTATTTAAAAATATTTTAGCATGTTCATAATCGCCGTTATCAAATAAAGAAACTGCTACCTGTAAATACGATTTCATATCTTCGGCAGTACTTAATCTCATACTTCTCTTTAAAGCCTCAATAGCTTCTTCATTGACTCCTTTTTTTAAAAGTTCCTCTGCAAGATTGCTTAATTTCATTGCTTTAGTATTAGTAGACACATTAATCTCCTTATTTCATTTTAATGAACTGCTCTAACATAAACTTCTTTAGAGAAGCCGCTCTCTATATCTCCGCTTTCTCCGCCTATAGCTGTAATAGTAAAATAATAAACTTCATTCTCTTTTAACCCTTCAACATAATACTCGTTCTGATTTCCTACAATTATAGGTGTGTGCTCTGCCTCATTATATACACCTGACTTAGTTCCGTAATATATTTTATAACCAACTATATCCTTATGATCTCCTTCCCATCTCAATACAACAGAATTATTATTTACCGCTGTAGCTGTTAAATTAACAGGTACTTGTGGTAATCTTCCCTTATGATAAACTATATCAACATTGTTTAATGTTGGAGTAATATTTCTATCTACATTACTTTTTAATACAGCTCTTATTTGCATATATCTAACACTGTTGCTATTAGATACATTTGTATTTATATCACTGTCTAATAATTGCCAAGCTATATTATCATCATCTGGAGCAAAATAATAATCGGAAGTTCTATAATATAAATCTATATAAGAACCATTAGTATATTTGCCTGTATAATTAATAGCATCTATAAATGTATTTTTATCATTAAAATCTATAACTTTACTTATTATTTCCCCATCTAATGAATATCTGTACAAATTAAAGTTTTGTTTATAAGTAGGTGTAAAATAGAATAAATCCATACCGCCTATAAAACCTTGTCCTAAATATAATGGATCTAACTTTATATTGTCAAATTCAGCAATATAAGGAGAACCTGTTTTATCTCCAGTACTTGTTAAATATACAACTTCTTCTTCAAGTCCATCTATATATTTAACCAATTTACCTGTAGAAGCATCAAAACTAATACTATGATGTCTCCATTCATTTTCTTTTAAATATTCTCCCTGAGATAAAATAACATTCGTATATTTACCATTATAAGAAAATAAATTATTAAACTGCCAAACTAATCTTCCATTTATAATGTTTGCTCTTATACCTGAATACTTTGTAGCACCATTATCATTATATATTGCCATTTTTGATAAAACTTGTGAGTTCATTCTCACCCTATATGGATTTAAATAAAACTCAATAGTAAAACTTGTCATAGTATTATATTCATCTATACTATTATCATTTATATAATGATCTATTTTCACATAAGATCTAATATTCGGGAAAAATATAGCATTTCCTCGATTAGCTCCTTCAGTGTACTTTATATCCGGACTATAGCTAATACCATGAGAATAAGTAGAACCCAAAATAGAATGTCCAAATATTGAAGGTATACTATCTAATTTATCTGATGACAAAGTACCATTATTTAATACATAGCTGTTTGTAATATTATATAATGTACTGTAGTAAATATTATTTGTATCTGAAAAGACATCGTAAACAGCCGCATTTAGATTGACTGTTAAAAATAAAATAAATGTTATGAAAATACTTATATAACGCACTTTCAATTCCTAATAGTTTTTATAATTCTTTAATAATTATTCGGATATTTTTTTAATTCCATTATTAAAAATATACTAAAAACACTAATTTAAAACTGTACGTAAATACAAACTGTAAAAAATTATAAAATAAATTCTATATTATAAATATAAAAAAAATAAAAATATGTTATTATTATTTTTATCATTTTTAGTTATTTAAATTAAGGATTAATGATGAAATATAAATTGATAATTATTACTTTTATAATAAATACAATACTATTTGCAGATATGACAACCGGATTCTTTGCCGCTGTTCATAGTGCTGACATGAAAACAGTGCAGGAATATATAACACTTGGAATCAATATTGATATACAAGACGATAAAAGAAGAACTGCATTAATGATAGCAATGTATAAAAATGACTTCAAAATGGCTAAACTTCTTATTGATAATAATGCCAATGTAAATATACAGGATAGTAAATTTAATTCTCCAATTTTATATGCTTGTGAAAAAGGTTCTGTAAATATGTTAAAAATAATGTATCAAAAGGCAGATTTCAAAAGTACATTTAATATTTACGGAGCAAATGCCCTTATGCTTGCATGTGAAAACGGACATTTAGAAACAACAAAATTCCTATTAGAAAATACAGATGTAGATATTAATCATATAGACAATTTATCAAGAACGGCTTTATTAGAAGTTGTAATATTTGGAAAAGATAGTATTAATTATGTAGAAATTGTAAAGCTTTTATTAAATTATGGTGCTGACAAAAGCATAAAAGACAGCAAAGGAAACGACGCTTTATATTATGCAAAAGAAAGAAATTTGAAAAATATAGAAAAATTATTAATACAGTAAAAATTAATACATTAAAATTTGTTAAATAAAAAGACAAGAATATATAAAATTATACTCTTGTCTTTTTTAATTATTAAAAACTATTTTATTAGTCTTTTTTAACTTCAGTACCAGTAGAAGCATATCTTTGTAACTGAACAGCAGCAGCTTTAGGGTTCTTAACTACGCAAGGTCCTCCAACACAACCACCATTACAAGCCATAACTTCAACAAGGTTTGGAGTATCATCTGTAACAGGAGCTTCTCCGGATTGTACTTTACCATAACCTTTAAGCTGCTTCATACCTTCTTTATCAAGTCCGTTAATAACTGCAGCTTTTAATTTTTCTGGGTGTTTTAATCTTATTTTTACTGCCTCAGCAACTCCGCCGCTCATAGCATATTTTCTTCCGGAAGCTGTAGGAACAACACCTATATCTAAATCAGGCTCTTTAGCAACATCTGTACCAGTAGCTATAAATAAAGCATCTAATTCTTCCATAGATAAACAATAATCTACTAAATCATCATCTATACTTTCTCTTCTCTTAGCAAGACAAGGTCCTATAAATACATTAACTGCATCTGGATCTTCAGCATGCATCATTTCAGCTGTATAATGCATAGGAGTTCTAGTTTCTGATACACAAGGAACTAATTCAGGTACATGTTTTCTAACTGCTTTTACATAAGCAGGACAACATGATGTAGTCATAAGTTTATCGCCTCTCTCCATTCTTTCTTCAAATTCTTCTGCTTCTTTTTCAGAAGTAACGTCAGCACCTAAAGCTACTTCCCATACCTTGTGGAAACCTATTTTTAATAAAGCACTTTTCAATTGACCTGGTTTAGCATTGAACTGTGAAGCTATAGCAGGAGCATACATAACATTAACTTTTTTATCTTCTTTTAAGTGTTTAAGAACATCTAAAAGCTGACCTTTATCCATCATAGCACTAAATGGACATTCTCTCATACAGTTACCGCAGAATATACATTTATGATAATCTATTACCTCTTTACCTTGTTCATTTTTAGTAATAGCACCAACTGGACAAGATTCTTCACAAGGAACTGGTATATAAATAATCGCATGGTATGGACAGTTTTTTAAACATAATCCGCAGTTTATACATTTACTACTATCTATATGTGCTCTTTTTTCATCTAATATAGTAATAGCGTTTTTAGGACAATTCATCATACAAGGTCTAGCTAAACAAGCCTGACAAGCATTAGTTACCATAAAATTAGCTCTTACACAAGCATTGCATGCCTCATCTAATACTGTAAGCATTGGCCAAGTTGGTTTTTCTCTTTCTAATGCCAATTTAGCATATCCAGACAATGGAATACCGCTGTCTTCTTTACCTTCAACACTTATACCAAGTCTTGCCATAATTCTATTTTTTATTATTTCTCTGTCGTTATGTATACAGCATCTTATAGATTTACTGTCTCTTGGTATTATTTCTATAGGCAATCTATCTATATCTTCTATCAGTCTGTCCTCAATAAACATTAATGCTATTTTTACCAAAATCTCTTTTTTTAATTGAGAAGCGTTATTATTAATATTCACTTTTTACTCCTATGTTTTTTAAGTGATTTATTGTTTGATATAAACAATGAAAAATATATATTTTATTATCTATTATAATATGAAAGAGATTTTTTTCAAGTATAATATACAAACAATGTACAAAAATTTATTGTATAGAGTATTCATATTATACATATAATCACTTAAATAAATGAATAATTTATCAAATATAAAACAAAATAAAAATATAGTTTATTTCTTGACAAACGACCTTCAAATAACTATATTGAATATATAAATAGAATTAAATAATATTAAGAAAGGAGTTTATATGCTTATAGGATGTCCAAAAGAAATAAAGAATCAAGAATACAGAGTTGGTTTAACCCCTTCTAATGCTGCTGACTATATATTACATGGAAATAAAGTAATTATAGAATCCGGTGCTGGAAAAGGATCTGGATTCAGCGATGAAGAGTATGCAAAAGTTGGAGCTGAAATAGCAGATAAAAAAAGAGTATTTGAAGCAGATATGATCATAAAAGTAAAAGAACCTATAGAAGAAGAATATGAATATTTTAGAGAAAATCAAATATTATATACTTATCTTCATTTGGCTGCAGATAAACCTCTTACAGATATGTTATTAAAAAGAAAGATTAAAGCAGTTGCTTATGAAACTATGAAAGATGAATTTAATCAATTGCCTTGTTTAGCTCCTATGAGCTGTATAGCTGGAAGATTATCTATTCAGGAAGCTGCTAAATATTTAGAGAAAAAATTCGGAGGCGAAGGCGTATTATTAGGTGGAGTTCCAGGAGTACAAAAGGCTAATGTAGTTATACTTGGTGCTGGAGTTGTAGGACTTAATGCTGCTCAAATTGCTATGGGATTCGGTGCTAATGTATCAATAACTGATATTAATATAGCAAGACTTTCATATATAGATCAAATATTTAATATGAGAATAAATACCTACTTTAGTGCACCTTCTACATTGGAAGAATTATTTAAAACTGCTGATGTTGTTATAGGAAGTGTTCTTATACCTGGTGCTAAAGCTCCTAAACTTTTAAGAAAAGAACATTTAAAAATTATGAAAAAAGGTGCTGTTATAGTAGATGTTGCAATAGACCAAGGCGGATGTTTTGAAACTTCTCACCCTACTACTCATGATGATCCTATATTTATAATAGATGATATAGTACATTATTGTGTTGCCAATATGCCTGGTGCTGTAGCTAGAACATCAACTATAGCTCTTACTAACTCCACAACTTATTATGGTATAATGTTGGCTGAAAAAGGATTGGAAGAAATTTGTAAAACTAATAACACTTTGCTTACTGGTTTAAATACTTATAATGGAAAATGTACGTTTAAAGGTGTTGCTGATGCCTTTGGTATAGCATACACCGACCCTAAAACTGCCTTAGGATTTTAAAAAACATAAATAACTTTTATTTATCCTGCTGTTTGCTCTCCCTAAAAAACAGCAGGATTCTTCTTCTATATTCTAAAACAATTTTTATATAAATACATAAAAAAATATTATCAAATAATTATACAAAAATTTACAAACATATATTGACATAAATATATATTTAATATAATCTTACTTTTAAGAATAATACTATAATAGATATCAAAATATATTAAAGTTTATTCTCATAAATTAATAAGAAGATTATCAAATTTATAAGTACATAAAACTCCAAAATCGCTATAAGATACAAAATATTTTATAGCGATTTATTTTTTAACTGAAATTCTAATTATTAATTCTTTTTAGATGCATTGTCTATTATCTTTTTATAAGGCATTAAAATATATTCATTCATCTTATTTTTCATTTTGCTTTGCATTGAAGGAATAGATATTAAAGCACCTACCAATTTTATTTGAAGCATTTTCATTCTTTGTTTTTGAGGAAAATCATAAACATTGTGTTTCTTATAATATTTATGATCCTCTTTCATAAGTCCCTGCATAACATATATCAAATCTCTAAATATTTTCATTCCGCCTACACCATAAAAGTTTTTAGGTCTTGTACATTTATTATCAATAGCATATTTCATTATAGAAGATAATTTTAATAATTCATCATAAGCATCTCTATTATAATCATTAGCTACATGAGTTAAGAAATTTCCTCCAACTTCACAGCGTGCTTCTACAAGAGTCTGTAAATTATATTCTTTATCATAATCACCGCTTATAATATATCCTACAGGCATTCCCTCTGTAACCATTCTATGTCCATTGCAGAATTGTCTATCCTCATAAAGTTTAAAACTAGAATGTGTATAATGATTCTCTATACTAAAAGCATATATAATAGCATCAGCAGTTTGTATATCTTTACGTAGAAAATCATCAAATCCATCTTTATAAACACATTTTCCAGTAACAGCACATCCAAAACAGCTTAAACAGCCCCCATGAAATTTATAATCTCTAATATTAATCTCTCTAGTTTTATACGGAAAAATACTTTTAAAATCTTCTATCATATTTCTTAAACTTTCATCATTATCGCTGCAGTTTGTAAGTATTAAAACATCTTTTTCCTTATTATTAGCACCATTATCATCTGTGCATTTTCTTTTATACACAATTTTTTCTTTTTCTTTATTATTATCATTTTGTTTAATATGCAAATTATTCTCAGCACAGAAAATTAAATAATTAAAGAAATTTATTGCATCATCTTGTCCTTTCTTTTCTATTAAATCTTCCATATCAGCTGAAAGCCCTTTTATGTATTTCAATCCTAAATCTAAACAGTTTTCCTCTACAAATTTATGTGCTGTTATATCATAAAAATGTTTAGAAGTTGAAACTTGTGTTGCAAATTTATTTTTTATATTTATATTCTTTTCTTTTAATAATTCTATAAATCTATATAATTGATATGGAACTAAAAAAGTATATACAGGATAAGAAAAAATAATAATATCTGTATTTTCCAATTCTTCTTTTATCTCATCAAAATTCTTTTCATAATGTTTTATTTTCTGACCTACATTCAAAAATGTAAATTGATGTTCTATAAATAATTTTTCCAAAAATAATAATGTTTGTAAAGTAATACTATTATTGCCTTTAGGGCTTCCATTTATTACTAAAATTTTCATAATGCTATCCTTAAAATTAATAATGATATGTTTTTTACAAATATTTTAATTGATTTAAATATTTTTACAATTATAATTTATAGAAAATAAATAATAAAAAAGGAATTAGTATGATAAAAGAAAGAATTACAATATTTATTACTTTATTAATGAGCATACTTATTTTAAGCTGCTCTCAAAATTCTGCAAATAATCAGCCAAAAATAGAAGATGTAAAAACAGATTATTCAGATAAAAATAATTGGATTGTAATACCGGAAAATCCTAATGATAGAGAAGTTGATGTATTTTATTTATATCCTACAACTTGGTCAAGAACTGATACAAATGAAAGTATAATATGTCCTATAGATTATATACCTATGAGAGCAACTGTTACTAATGCAGTGATAGCACATAGCGGAATATTCGATGAAGTTGGAAGTATATATGCTCCATTTTACAGACAGGCTGATGCTATATATATTTTAGATAAAAAAAATAATATTAGTAAAGAAGAACAGAACAAATATTTTTATTCTATTCCAAAGGAAGATGCCATTGCTGCATTCGATTATTATATAAAAAATTATAATAATGGCAGACCTTTTATATTAGCAGGACATTCTCAAGGTGCTATGATGATAAAAGAAATATTAAAAGATTATTTCAAAACAAATGAAAATTTAAAAAATAGAATGGTAGCTGCTTATATATTCGGATATTCTGTTACACAAAAAGATTTAGATGAAAATCCTCATTTGAGATTTGCAAACAGTGAATATGATACAGGAGTTATAATATCTTATAATACAGAAGCACCTGATTTTAACGGATACAACCCTACACTTCTTGAAGGAGCAATATCAATAAATCCTATTACTTGGACATTAGATGAAACTTTAGCAACAAAAGAACAAAGTATAGGAGCAAATATAGGATCAAATTACGGAAATCCAACAAAAATAGCAGATGCAAAAGTCGATAAAAAAAGAGGCGTCATAAAATGCAGTACTATAAATCCTGATGATTTTTATTCAGGTGAAAATAGTATATTTGAAAAAGGAGTTTATCATCAATATGATATAGCTCTTTACTATTATGATTTAAAAGAAAATGTAAGAAAAAGAGTTGGTGCTTTCTGGAAATAATAAAAGAATATAAAATAAAAGTGGGCAAGATAATGAAAATAAATTATCTTGCCCTCAACAGGTTTATAAAATATAAATATACGAAATTGTCTAATTAATTAGCTACAAACTCTTTACCCCTCTTATCTAAAACATTTAAACTTATAGCATTTAATCTAACCGTTTCATAGTTATCTATTTCAAATATTTCAACAACTCCAACTATCTCAATCCAGTCTTGAGGATTAGGTATAGTTCCATTATAATTAAATTCAAATCCTGCAACGCCGTCGTAACCGCAGCAGCCGGGACCATATCTGAATACAAAATTAAGTTTCTCTCCAGTTTCTTTATCTACAAATCCATCATATATACCTTCTAATTTTATAACTTTGCCTCTGTAATCATCTGGATTTAAATAAATATCATTGCATTGATTTATAAACATTCTTTCCCTTATTTCTATAATATTATTCATATCAATATTAGAAGTATCAGTTTTACTTACTTCTTTATCTGATTTATCGCTAGGGCTTCCATAATCATATTTTTTTTGCGGTATATCAACATAATTTTTTTCTATATTGAACCAATCATCATTATATTCTTTTTTGGCACAAGAAGAAAATGATAATAATAAAACAAATAATAATAAATAATATCTCATATTACTACCTCCTTAACATTATCTCAAAAACTTTCCAATGATACTAAATATCAAAAGCATAGCCAAATTCACCATAACTATACAAGCACCTGTAGGATATTCCAATTGAAATGAAGCAACTATACCAATAAAAAAACAAAATACTGATAATACAGCAGATGAAATTATTACTCCTTTAAAAGTATTAAATATCCTCATAGATGTTAATGCTGGAAATATTATTAAACTTGATATCAGCATAGCCCCCATCATTCTCATACCTAATACTATTATCAAAGATGTTAGTATTGATATAAGCATATTATAAAATTCTGCATTTATTCCAACAGCTCTAGCATAGTTTTCATCAAATGTTACTAAAAATATTTTATTATAAAAAAGTATATACAATGCTATTACAACTATACTAACAGCTATACTTATATAAACATCGCTTTTACTCATAGCAAGTATACTTCCAAACATATAATTACATACATCAGTATTTATTCCTGTTTTTACAGTAATTGCTATAATACCAACAGCCAATGATACACTTGATATTAAAGCTATAGCTGCATCTCCTTTTATTTTACTGTTTTCGCTTAATCTTAAAAGAAGTATAGAAGCTATTGCAACTATAGGTATAGAAAGCTGAAAAGTAGAAAAACCTAATATCATAGATAAAGATAATGCTCCAAATCCTACATTTGAAAGACCAATACCTATCATAGAATATCTTTTTAAAACTAAATTAACTCCTAAAAGTGCAGCACATAATGATACTAATATTCCGACTATTATAGCTCTGACAATGAAAGTATATGAAAAAAGTTCCTGAAGCAAACTAATCATTTCATATCCTCCCCTGATATTCTTTTATATATATCTGTTTTTATATAATCCTCTGTACTTCCAAAGAATAATACATTTTTATTTAAATGAAGAATCTTATTGGAATACTTTATTGCACTTGTTATATCATGCGATACCATTATAATAGTTACTTCATCATTCAATTTTTTTATTAAATTATAAAGATCTATAGTAGCTATTGGATCAAGACCCGTAGAAGGTTCATCAAGTATCAATAATTCCTTAGTAGAACATAATGCTCTTGCTAATGCCACTCTTTGCTGCTGACCTCCTGATAAATCCTTATAAGATTTTTTTTGTAAATTATCTATATTAAGTTTTTTCAAATTTTCTAAAGTAATTTTTTTATCTTTACTTGTATAAAATGGTATAAACTTTTTTTTATTTAATCTTCCGGAAATTACAACTTCAAATACACTTGCCGGAAATGATTTCTGTATTATTCCTTGCTGAGGCAAATATCCTATTTCATTTTTCTTTATATTATTAAAAGATATATTTCCATTTTTAGGTTTTATTAGTCCTAGTATTGATTTTATTAAAGTAGTTTTTCCTGAACCATTTTCTCCTATTATAGAAAGATAATCTCCTTTATTCAAAGAAAAATTGATATTAGATAATACCTCATTACTATCATAAAATACAGATAAATCTTTTATATTTAACATTAACTTAATACCCTTTATAATAAATACGTAAAATTAATTCAATCCTTTCTTTAAATTTTCTAAATTATCTTTCATTATAGATAAATATGAAATTCCAGAGTCAAATTCTTCTTTACTTACATTCTGTCCAGAATGAAGTCTTAGTTTATTTACTCCTGTTTGTTCAATTAAAGTATTTGCAATTTTTTCATTGCTTAATTCTATATAATATAAATAAGGTATATTATTATCCTTAATATAATTTATTAAATAAGCTATAGTTTTTGGACTTGCATCTACTTGACTGCTGCATCCTGTAAAAGGTGCTCTATATTCTAAACCATACTCATTAGCTAAATATCTAAATGGAAATCTATCTCCAAATACAATATTTTTTCTTTTAGAAGAATTTACTGCTTGCCTAATTTCATTATCTAATACTTCTAATTCTTTATTGTACTTTGCTGCATTTTCTTTGTATAAATTAGCATTATTAGCATCTACTTCTGATATACTTTCACAAATAGCATTAACCATTAATTGAGCATTTTTTGGCGATGTCCATATATGTTCATCATAAATACCTTCATGTGTATGTGCTTCATTTATATCATTATCATCATGTTCCTGATGATTCAATTCATCTTCATGATTATAGTCTTCATCATGCTCCATACCCTCAACAATTTCTTCATCTAATGCTTTTACATAATCAATTAATTTTACTATTTTTTTGCCATTAGTATCCATTGATTTTACTATTTTTTCGGCCCAAGCCTCACTTTCTCCGCCTATATAAATAAATACATCTGCATTTTGTATATCTATTATATTAGCAGGGGTAGCATTAAATGAATGAATCTCTATTCCTGGTTTTATAACCATTTGCAAATCAAAATTATCTCCAATTATATTCTTAGTAAAATCATATATTGGAAATATTGTAACTACTATCTTTTTTCTTTTATCATCACTTTTTTCAGCATCATTTGATTTTATATTGCATGAAACAAATAATACTAATATGGTAAAAAGTAAAACCAATATCCTTTTCATAATAAAATCCTTTTATTTTAAAAACCATAAAAAATAAATAAGTTAAAAAAATATTAATAAACAAAAGGATTTTAAAATCAATTTATCAGTTTTACCTTCAGAGTTGTTGGATTAATATTTATATAAAAAATAGTTCTGACTTTTTTAAAAAAACAACTAAATAAAATAGCTAAATATATAATTATAGAACTGTATGGGGATAAAAATTTAACGACTTTATTTATTATTGTAGAAATAGAAAAAATATCCAAACAAGTTTCACAGCTTTCATTTACTTGATGCACATGACTATGTGAATGATGTAATACGTAACATGCGGGAAAAATATACACAGATATTATAAATGTAAGTAATACTATTATTAATTTCATGTCATTATTATAATTTATAATAAATAATTGTCAATTATAAAGATTTCTTTTTAATGTTTAAGAGCCATAGATATTGCACATTTTTAGTTTAAAAAAAGAAGGTATTCCTTATAATTTAAATTGTTAGAAA
>NZ_CALXRM010000077.1 GCF_944390845.1 uncultured Brachyspira sp. | reverse complement strand
ATTATCAATAGCATTAGCAGAGAACTTTCATCTGTTTGAAAATTGACAAAAGATATTTGTTTAGGTATATACTGAAACGATTTCATTTTGCCGACTATTACACATTATATAATTATCATCAACTTTTTTGACGCACAAAAAAGTTGCAAAAAATGCAATTGCTAGAACTTTATATTTTAAGAATATATTAAATATAGTGTAATACCCTAGTTTTAGGTCAAAAATGCAGTTCTTCGCGAAGCGTATCCGAGCCTGTCGAGGATATAGGTTCTTTTATACCAATACCGAAAGGTACCTACTCGGTAAAAGAACTGGGGGGTCTGCGTAAACACGCAGAGCGGTGGGCAAAGCCCTGAAAATATTTTAAATTAAAAAAATTATTTTGACAAAATATAGTTGTTTAGGTATATATTGTCAATTTTTATTATTTTATACGCTTCAAAAAAGAATTGCATTATCAACTAAATAGAATTTTATAATACTATCAAATCGATTACTAATTTATACAACATTTATAACAATTAGCTGTAAATTCTATATATTTTTTGATTGAAATTGATTATTTTTGATTGATTTTGATTGATTTTTGTCGTTTTTTTGCTATAATATTAGATATAAAGATAAATAAGGAATGTTAAAATGCTCAAAGTAAGCAGATATGAATTGATACTTGAAGTTATAAAAGAAAAAAAGAACATAAAAATAGAAGAATTGATAGAAAAGCTCAATGTGTCAGAAGCTACAATTAGAAGAGATTTAACATTTTTAGAAAATTCCGGAAAAATAAGAAGAGTGCATGGCGGTGCTATATCAATAGATACTCAGGAAGAAAGTATTTTATATAAAAAAGAAATATATTCAGAAGAAAAAGAAAAAATAGGAAAGTTTGCAGCTTCATTGGTTGATAGAGGCAGTACAATATATTTAGATGCCGGTACAAGTGTTTTTGCTATGATTAAATATTTAGCAGCAATAGAAAATATAAGAGTTGTAACAAACGGACTCAGCCATATAGATGAACTTTACAATAAAAAAATAGAAACTTATTTAATAGGCGGAAAGATAAAAATGCTTACAGGTGCTTTAGTTGGAGGAAGTGCTGTTTTATCAATAAAGAATTTTAATTTTGATTTGGCATTTATGGGAGCAAATGGAATAGATATAAACGGATATTCAACTCCAGATAGTGAAGAAGCATTAATAAAAAATGAGGCATGCACTAAGGCAGATAAAACATATTTTTTATGTGATGAATCTAAATTCAATAAGAAAAGTTTTGTGAATTTTTGTAATTTAGAGGAGTCTTATTTAATAACAAATGCAAAAGAAATAAATGAAAATATAAAAAATAAATTAAAAGGATTACACATTGTTAATTAATCAAAATAAAAAAGTGGGAGATTATTTATGATATATACTTTAACATTAAATCCTGCTGTTGATTATTATATAGACATGAATAACTTTGAAGAAGGAGATTTAAACAAAGTTAATAATGCCTATACATTGGCAGGAGGTAAGGGAATAAATGTTTCCAAAGTTCTAAAAAATTTTAATATTGATTCTATTGCTTTAGGATTCTCTGGCGGATTTACTGGTGATTATATAAAAAAACATCTTAAAGAATATGGTATCAAAGAAAATTTTATTGATTTAGAAGAAGATACAAGAATTAATATAAAATTAAAAACTGATAAAACAGAAACAGAAATAGCAGGAAAATCACCTAATATTTCAAAAGAAAAAGTTAATGAATTATTAAACTTTATTAAAGATAATATAAAAGATAATGACATATTAGTGTTATCCGGAAGCGTTCCTAATTCTGTTCAAAGCAGTATATACAAAGACATAATATCAAATGCAAATAAAAATATAAAAGTAATATTAGATGCAAGAGATGAAGCATTCAAGTTAGGAATAAAAGAAAAAGTATTTCTTACAAAACCAAATAAAAAAGAATTAGGCGAATATTTTAATAAGAACATAGAAACTACAGGTGATATCATAAAATATGCAAGAGAATTAATAAAAGATGGAAGCGAGAATGTGATTGTATCTTTAGGTAAAGATGGTTCAGTATTGGTAACAAAAGATAATGCATATATTGGAAATGCACCTGAAGGAAAGTTGATAAGTTCTGTAGGTGCCGGAGATTCTATGGTTGCTGGAATAGTTTATGGCATCAGCAATAATCTAAATATAGTTGATTCTTATAAATATGCCATAGCAAGCGGAAGTTCTACTGCATGCTCTGAAGGGTTAACTACATTTGATAATATGAAACAATTTTTAGAAAAAGTTGAAATAAAAACAATTAATGCTTAAATAATTGGAGGGTAACAATGCTAAAAGATGTTATAACTTTAGATTGTATTGATACAGACTTAAAGGGAACAACAAAATCAGAAATTATAGATGAAATGGTAGACATTCTCTATAAAAACGGCAAGTTAAATGATAGGGAAGAGTACAAGCAAGAAATATTAAAGAGAGAAGCTCAAAGTTCAACAGGTATGGAAGAAGGAATAGCAATACCTCATGGTAAAACTAAAGCTGTTAAAATCCCTACTGTGGCAATAGGTATTTCTAAGAAAGGCGTTGATTATGAATCATTAGACGGAGAGCCTTCACATTTGTTTTTTATGATAGCAGCTCCGGAAAATTCTAATGATTCCCATATAGAATTATTATCAAAAATTACTACATTACTTCTTGAAGATGATATTAGAGAAGCACTTCTAAATGCAAAAAGTAAAGAAGAAGTATTAGATATATTAATGAAAAATGCTGAAAAAGATAATGAAAATTCTTCTTTAAATCAGGAAAATAATAACAGCAGTGATTCATATCAAGTATTAGCAGTAACAGCTTGTCCTACTGGAATAGCACATACTTATATGGCAGCTGATGCATTACTTAAAAAAGGTAAGGAACTTGGCATTACTATAAAAGTAGAAACTAACGGTTCAAGCGGTGTAAAAAATGAACTTACAAAAGACGAGATAAAAAATGCAAAAGGTATAATAGTAGCTGCTGATAAAAATGTTGCTATGGAAAGATTTGCAGGAAAGAATGTTGATATAGTAGGAGTAAAAGAGGCTATAAAAAATCCTGAACAATTAATAAAAAATGCTATGAATCAAACAGCTCCTATATATCATAGCAATGAAGATAATAATCAAGCTTCAAACAAATTTGCTAAGAAACCAAAAACAGGCGTATATAAACATTTGATGTCTGGTGTATCAAATATGCTTCCATTTGTTGTAGGCGGAGGTATATTAATAGCATTTTCATTTATGTTTGGTATTAATGCAAGCAACCCAAATGATCCTTCATACAATGCATTTGCTAAACTTTTAAATGATATAGGCGGAGGAAATGCATTCTTCCTAATGGTTCCTGTAATGGCGGCATTTATTGGTATGAGTATTGCTGACAGACCCGGATTTGCTCCTGCTATGGTTGGAGGATTAATATCATTAAACAGCGGCGGAGGATTTTTAGGCGGTTTGATAGGCGGATTCTTAGGCGGATATATAACTCTTTTATTGAAAAAAGTATTTAATAAATTGCCTGAAAGTTTGGACGGAATTAAGCCTGTTTTATTATATCCTTTATTTGGTATTTTTATCACTGGTGCAATAATGTATATTTTTATTGTTGAGCCAATAGCGGCAATTAATTCAGGACTTTCTAATTTCTTGAAAAATTTAGGAACAGGGAATTTAATATTATTAGGTACAATACTTGGAGCTATGATGTCTACTGATATGGGAGGCCCTATAAATAAAGCTGCTTTCACATTTGGTATAGCTACTATAGCTTCCGGAGATTATGCTCCTCATGCTGCAGTTATGGCTGGAGGTATGGTTCCTCCTTTGGGTATAGCTTTGGCTACTACAATATTTAGAAATAAATTCTCTGCTGATGAAAGAGATGCTGGAAAAACATGCTATATTATGGGACTTTCATTTATTACTGAAGGAGCTATACCATTTGCTGCTTCAGATCCTATAAGAGTAATTCCTTCTTGTATGATAGGTGCTGCAATTGCAGGTGCTTTGACTATGGCATTTCATATAGAATTAAGAGCTCCTCATGGAGGAATATTTGTACTTCCTATAGTAAATAATCCTATAATGTATTTATTTGCTATAGTATTAGGTTCTGTTATAACAGCTGTTATTCTTGGATTTGTTAAGAAACCAGTAAATAATTAACATATATATCCTTAATCAAAAAGTATAGGGAATAAAGTTTATATCCCTATACTTTATTTTTTATAAAATATTTTTATTAAAAACTAAAGACTATAAATAGTTAAATTTTGTAATAAAAAATTTTGAATTTATTGATATTACATTTTCTTATTATTAATTTTTTTTATACTTAATCAAAAAATATAAATTTAATAAAGCATATAATTGTTTAGGTATATACTAAAAATTTTTAACTTTGTCAATTTTTTGTTGTTTTTTTTCCCGCCGCACACGCTCTGCTGACTTTGCAAAGAACCTTATATCCTCGATAAACTTGGATACGCTCCGCGAAAGTGCAATTATGAAATTAGTACTAAATCATACTAAAATTGTCTTATATGTAAGATAACCTATTAAATTAAAGTCTATATGTAGCCTTTCGCCGAAACTGCTTCTTTGGGGCAATACCACCCTAAAGGACTTCCTACGGTCGCAAAAGAAGTGGGGTTCTGCACGCTGTGTGCTTCACAGTGGGCAAAGACCCGCAAATATTTTAAATTAAAAAAATAATTTTTGACAAAATATAGTTGTTTAGCTATATATTATTTTTTATAACTATGGCATGCTAAATGCAATAGGGTAGTGTTATAATCTTTATTTGTTATAGTTTTATTTTGATAAATCATAGTTTTGAATTTATCATAAGAACTATGATTCTTATTTCTAAAACCGCCATTCATTTTTAAAGAATGTAAAATATCTCCTATGGTAATAGATTCAGGCTGACATGCTAAAATATAAGAAACATTTGCCCCATCAACAATTTTTATCACATACATAGATTTTTCTAATGCCTCAGATATTTCTGTTATTATAGTAGGAGGCGTTCTCAATTCTTTGGCTAATTCATACATTGTTATAGCCTTTTTTTTGTTTATGAATCTATAAGCTATTATATGCATAAATTCCAATGCTATTACTTCTTTTTCAGCAAATGATAATTTTACATTGCTTTTATCTACGCCATAAGATCTAAAATATTGTATAGAGTAGGTGAGTTCTGCTCCAAATAATATTATAATCCATACAATGTATAATAATAAGAGCAGTACAGGTATTTGTGCAAAAGAACTTGCTGATGATAATTCTGCCGGAGTTATACTTGTAAGCATATTATTTTCGCTGCTTATAGTAACAATATCATCTATTTTGAAATTATATTTAACTAATTGTTCTCCTACATTTGGAGAGAAATTTTCAAAATTAAGCATATTAGTTTCTATAGGTTTTTTTTCATAAGTTACGCTGCTTATTCCATTTCCTACATCTTCCATAATAACATAGCTTATTCTTTCTATCTTTATGCTTGATATATTTTCAACATCTATTTTTTGATTTTTTTGAAGTATATTTTCATCATTTTTATTTATATTGTTATTATAATATTCATTTTCGTTTTCATTTTCTTCATTGTTATTGTATTGATTATCTTGTGCATTGGTGCTGTATGTATTTATTTCTTTTACAAGATATTCTATTTTGTATCTATCGCTATCGAATATTTGTTTATAATTTCTTACATTTAGATTGAGTTTAAAATATACACTGAAAAGACTTATTATAGCAACTGCAACTAATATTGAAGATATTGCTGCATTAGACCAATTTACCTTAGTTTGAGGCACTAATACATAAGAAAATAACACTAATATAGATGTTGATATTATAGGTGTTACCCAAGACAATAATATTTTTACTAATGCTGGTAAATTATGTAAATTTATAGATGTATAAGTTATTAAAGTAAATGATATACCAATTAGTATAGGTATTAAGAATAATAATGCTATATAATTGGCAACAACTCTAGGTATTGAAGTTTTTATTTTTACACGCCATATTTTTATTAAAGATCTTTGTATACTATGAAGAATTAATGCAATACTGACTATAGTTGATATAATACCTATAGTACCAAAACTTGCCAAATTAGTATTATCTGCTATATTCAATATTTGTCTAACCATTGGTTCATAGAATGGGGCATGTTTTTCCATCCATTCAAATATGACAACAAATATGTTCTGATATATATTGAAAATTCTTAATATAAACAATCCTACTGTTAAAGCAGGTATAAAAGACAATGTTACTAAATATGTCAAAGCAGCTGCCCTTATAGTACAGTCATCTTTAAAAAAGTCTGTTATAGCAAATGTAATAACCCTATATGAATCTACTAAGAATTTTTGTATTGGGTTAAATGTATTTTGATCTATAAAATAAATGTCTTCTACAAGAAATTTTTTAAGTTTCTTGAAAAATTTGTTAATTTTTTGAATTTTAGCCATATAACACTTCTTGCAAAAAAAAATTATATATTGTATAATATACAACAATTAAGCGAGGGTGGCGGAACTGGCAGACGCACTAGACTTAGGATCTAGCGCCCTAGGCATGAGGGTTCGATTCCCTCCCCTCGCAATTCTTTTTATTCCTTCTTTTCCTCATCTTTATTGCCATTATTATCTGTTTTATTTTCATCTACCTCTATAGAGAACTTACATTTATTACAAACCTTTTTATATCCGCTTGAAGTCTTTATTATTCTCATAGAGTTTTTACAATTACAAAATGGACAGTCCTCATGATTTCTAAATACAATCATAGATATTAAATCTACAATTTTACCTATACCTGACACAAAGAATAATATTCCAAACATTAGAATGAATATTATAAATATAATTATCAAAAATATAATAACTAATAAGTCCACTTTTCAATAAAATCCATTATATTGTTTTTTATATTATATGTTAAATGTATGATTTTTTAAAGAAGTCAGAGTATATTTTTATTGTATTTGTATTAATATATTTTATAGGAAAATCTGACCAATTATCCAATTCATTATCCCATAATCTATAATAGTAATTATTTCCTTCTTTTTTCCATTCAAAAGTATAAGCTTGATTGTTTTTAGGCTCATTTTGGCAATCACTTGTATATTCTATCTTATTATTGTTAAAAAAAGTATATTTTTCCTTATTAGTTCCATTGATAAATTCCCAAGTACCAATGAATCTATAATCTACAACTCCTTTTTCTATACTGATAATCTCTTTTTTCTGACAAGAACCTAGCATAGATAAAAATAATAATAATATAAAAATACGAAGTTTATACATATTCTATAACCTCTCTATATAGTTTATATTTATAGTATCGTAATAAAAAACTTAAAATAAAAATACTATGTTAAGTAAAACTGTTTCTTTTTATATTGATGATTACTTATATTTATTATATAATGTTTTCAAAATTTATAAGTGTTAGGAGATTTTTATGCAAAACGATGGGAAGGCAATTAAAAAATCTAATAAGTTTGAAAGTTTCTTGAATATTATTGAAGTAATAGGAAACAAACTTCCAGACATAACAATCTTATTTTTGATAGCATTTTTTATAATGCTTTTTGTGTCATGGATACTTTCTTATTTTACATTCAATTATTATCACCCAACAACAGGCGAGCAAATAAAAATTATTAATATGCTTGCTCCTACAGAAATAACTAAGTTTATAACAAAGATGACAACAAACTTTATAAACTTTCCTCCTTTGGGAATTACAGTTGTTGCTACATTAGGTATAGGAGTAGCTGAGGGAAGCGGATTTATAAGAATGATTCTTATTAAATTATTAGCTATTATACCAAAGAAAGCTATAGCACCAGCAATTATATTTATTTCTGTTGTAAGCCATATAACTTCAGATTCTTCTTATGTTATATTGATGCCTATAGCTTCTATAATGTTTTTTGCTGTAGGAAGACACCCTTTAGCAGGTATCGCAGCTTCATTTGCTGGACTTGCAGGAGGTTTCTCTGCCAGCTATACACCTTCTACAATAGACCCTATAATGCAAGGTTTTACTCAGAGTGCAGCAAGACTTATAGATCCAACTTATACAGTAAATGTTTTATGTAATTATTTTTTAAGCATATCATCAACATTTGCAGTAATTTTAGTATGCTGGTTCATAACTGATAAAATAGTAGAACCATTTTTATGGAAAACTATGCCTATTGATGAAGGTATTAAACCAGAAGATACAAGTGTTTCTTCAATAACAAAAGAGGAAAACAGAGCTTTTAAAATAGCATTTTCTGTTTTAGTATTAATGATTGTACTTTTAGTAGTTTTACTTATACCAAAAAATTCTTTATTAAGATCTCCAAATGGTGAACTAACTACTCCAGATGCTCCAGTTATGCAGGCCATAGTTCCTATATTATTCTTGTTCTTAGTAATACCTGGATACATATATGGAAAGCTTACTAATAAATTCAAAACTACAAAAGATTTCAGTTTAGCTATGGCTGGAAGTGTTAAAAATTTAGCTTCATTTTTAACTTTCTCATTTTTCTGTGCTCAATTCTTATATGTATTTGGAAATTCAAATGTTGGTACATTAATAGCAATATCAGGTGCAGAATTTTTGAAATCTTTAAATATGGCTCCTCAAATAACAGTTGCAGGTATAACTTTGCTTACAGCATTATTGAATTTGTTAATAACTTCAGCTTCATCAAAATGGGCTATATTGGCTCCAATATTCGTTCCTATGCTTATGGCAGTTGGTATATCTCCTGAATTAACTCAGGCAGCATTCAGAGTAAGCGATTCAGCTATAAACGTTGTAACACCAATGTTTGCATTCTATCCGTTAATAATTTCTTATTGTCAGAAATACTGCAATAAAACTGGAGTTGGTACATTATCTTCTATGATGCTTCCTTATAGTATAGGATTGCTTGTAGTTCTTATGATAATGCTTTATATATTCTGGGCTTTAAATATACCTATAGGATTTAACAGCGGATATGTTTATCCTCCAGTACATTAATAGTTTTTTAGTTTTATAAAAATTTATAATTAAAAAAAGAGGTAGAAAAATGTTAAATGATAATATAAAAAAATTCCAAATAGACAGCTTTTTTAAATATTCAGCTATACCAAGTCAAAGTGATGCATCTGTAAAAAAACTTCCTAGTTCTGAAGGACAAATGAAATTAGCAAAAGTTTTGGCAGATGATTTAAAAACTTTAGGTTTAACAAATATTGTTGTAAATGATAATTCAATAGTTACAGCATTACTTCCAAAGAATAAAGATAATATATATTCTATTGGATTTGTAGCACATCTTGATACAGTTGATATTGGTTTAACTGGTGATGTTCATGCTCAAATACTTAAATTTGAAGGTAATGATTTATGCTTGAATAAAGAAAAAAATATAATGTTTAAAGTATCAGATCACCCTGAAATAAAAAATTATATGAATAATGATATTATCTTTTCAGATGGAACAAGCGTTTTAGGTGCTGATAATAAAGCTGCTATATCAACAGTTATGTCTGCATTAAAATATATTGCAGATAATAATGTTGAACATGGCGACATATATATAGCTTTTGTACCAGATGAAGAAATAGGACTTCTTGGTTCTAAAGCATTAGATTTGAATGTATTTAAGCCGGATTTTGCATATACAATAGATTCATGCGAAATAGGAGAGGTTGTATATGAAACATTTAATGCCGGAAGTGCTTCTATAGATATTGAAGGAGTAACTGCTCACCCTATGAGTGCTAAAGGCGTATTAGTTAATCCTATACTTATAGCAATAGATATGGCTAATGAATTTGACAGAAAACAAACTCCTGAATGCACAGAAAAGAAAGAAGGTTATATTTGGGTTCAAGGCATAAGCGGAAATCAGAGAAATGCTTCTTTAAAATTAAATATAAGAGATCATAATAAAAAACTTTATGAAGAGAAAAAAGCTAAAATTAAAGAAGTTGTTGAGAAATATCAAAAATTACAGCCAAGAGCTAAAATAGAATTAACTATGGAAGATGTATACGGAAATATAGCTGATTCTATAAAAGAAGATAAATTTCCAATAGATGTTATTTATGAAGCAATGAAAAATCTTAATATAGAACCTAAAACCTTATCAATGAGAGGCGGTACAGATGGTTCTGCTTTATCAGTAAAAGGTTTATTAACACCAAATTATTTTACAGGAGCACATAATTTCCATTCTATATATGAATTTTTACCTATACCATCATTCCATAAAAGTTTGGAAACTACTCTTGAGATAATAAGAATAATATCTTCTAAAGCAAAATAATTTTTTATATATAACTATTGATAATTAAACAAGATACTTTATATTTAAGGTTTCTTGTTTAATTATTTAAAATAATATTTTATAAAAAACTGTACTATATTGATATATAATTGATAAAATATTTTCAACATGTATAATAGAGCCTTACTATAAAAACAGACAATTAATATATTAGGATTTTTTATGAGAAACTATTTAGAATTATTAAAAAAAGTATTGGAAGAGGGCGAAGAAACTAAAGATAGAACTGGAGTAGGTACAAAAAGAATATTCGGACCTCAATTAAGATTTAAATTTGAAGGAAATAAAATACCAATCATAACAACAAAAAGAGTTTTTATGAAGGGTGTTATTATAGAATTGCTTTGGTTTTTACAAGGTTCTACTAATATTAAATTTTTATTAGAAAATAATGTACATATATGGGACGAATGGGCTGATGATATGGGAGAGCTTGGTCCAGTATATGGAAAACAATGGAGAGCTTGGGAAACTAAAGAAGGAAATAAAATAGATCAAATATCTAATATTGTTAATGCTTTGAGAAATAATCCAACAAGCAGAAGAATTATTTTGAATGCTTGGAATGTAGGAGAGATTGATCAAATGCATCTTCCTCCATGTCATATGATGTGTCAATTTTCAGTTAATAGCGAAGGCGGAATAATTACTCATTTATATCAGCGTTCAGCAGATTTATTTTTGGGTGTTCCTTTTAATATAAGTTCTTATGCTATACTTACTAGACTTTTAGCTATGCATAGCGGACTTCATGCTTCTGAACTTATAATGACATTCGGAGATGCACATATTTATAATAATCATATTGATCAGGTTAATATACAGCTTTCAAGAGAACCTTATCTTCAAACAACAGAATTATTTATAACAGAACGTCCTAATATATTTAGTCATGTTTATGAAGATTTTAAATTGGAAGGATATAAATATCACCCAACTATAAAAGCGGAGGTGGCAGTTTGATAGTTTCATTAATTGCTGCGGTAGATTCTAAAAATGGTATAGGATTAAATGGGATAATGCCTTGGGGACATATAAAAGAAGATATGCAATTTTTTAGAACTACAACTACAGGTTATGCTGTTGTTATGGGGCGTGTAACTTTTGAATCTTTATGTTCCAAACCGCTTCCTAAAAGAAAAAATATTATTGTATCTTCTAACGTTAATAATGAGCTTTTAGAAAAGTATGATAATCTTTGTTATGAAAATTCTTTTGAAAATGCTATTTCTAAATTATTATTAGAAAAGAATAATCAGATATTTATTATAGGAGGAGAATCGATTTATAAAAAATCATTAGATTATGCAGACAGAATTTATCTTACTCATATAAATAAAGATTATGGCTGTGATAGATTTTTTCCTGATTTTGATAAAGGTTTATTTTCTTATAAGAAGTTAAACAGTTTTGTTTATGATTATGTTAATGTAGATATAGTCGAATACGATAGAAAAAAATAATTTTATTTGATTAATCATTTATACAGTATTTATATAATGAGTTGTCATTATGAATAATATTATTATTTTCAAATAATATTTTGTATATATCAATATATTTTCTTAATGTATATAAATTAATTATTTTTATATAAAAAATGTTATATAGTTGCAAAATATTGAAATTACTGTAAACTTTTTTTATATTAATAAAATTTTTTTTATTAATTATAGTATAATTGTATATTATGATATTAATTTTGTATTATAATAAGGTTTGGGGTATAAAATTTAAAAAATAAATTAATTGCCTTCTGGTTTTTAATTTAGAGGAGTTAGTTTATGAATGAGCTTAGTAATTTATTATATTTAGCTAATGATTCTTTTTCTAAGGGTGATCATAGAAATGCTATAGAATATTTTGATAAATTACTTTTTTATTATGGAGATGTTCTGGAGATTTATAATAATAGGGGACTATCAAAAAGCAGTTTAGGAATGTATGAAGAAGCTATAAAAGATTTTGATAAAGTTATTGAATTAGATTCTAGTTATGTTCCTGCTTATAATAATATAGGTTTAGTAAAACATAATTTAGGACTTTGTGAAGAAGCTATAGAATATTATAAAAAGGCTTTGGAAATAGATCCGCACTGCATTCAGGCATATAATAATATAGGTTTAGCTAATTATAATTTGGGCAACTATGAAGAAGCTATTAAATATTATAATAAAACATTAGATATATCTAAGAATGCTCATACATATAATAATATAGGTTTGATAAAACAAGATTTAGGTCTTTATAAAGAAGCTTTAGAATATTTTCATAAAGCTATAGAAATAGATAGAAATTATACTAAGGCTTATTATAATTTGGGATTAGTAGAGTACAATTTGAAAAATTATAATGAAGCTATTAGATATTTTAATAAAGTTATTGAGTTGGATCCTAATTATGTTTCTGCCTACAATAGTATAGGTATAGTAAAACAAGATTTGGAACAATATGAAGAAGCCATTAAATATTTTGATGAAACTATAGATTTAGATTATCATTATTTTAGAGCATATTGTAATAGAGGAGTATCAAAACTCAAATTAAATTTATATAAAGAGGCTGAAAAAGATTTTACTAAATGTATTGAAATAGAACCTAAATATTCTTCTGCATATTATAATAGGGCTGAAACAAGATTTAAATTAAAACATTATATAGAAGCTATAGAGGATTATAACAAATCTGAAGAATTGGGAAATTTTACTGATGATTTATATTTTCACCGAGGATTTTCAAGATATAATACTTCAGATTATGAAAATGCTATAAAAGATTTTGATAAAACAAAGAAGAATATGAAAGTTACTATACTTAAATTTTTATCAAAATTCAAATCAATTTTTGTTAAAAAAAGACAATGTCTAAATAAATTATAATGTAATAAACCATAATTATTTAAACCTTCAATATATGACATATCAGTACAAATGCACAGGAGCCAGACATATTGCATTAAGTATTCCTTAGTTTTTTAAAGTATAACATAGGTGTATCATAATTTA
>NZ_CALXRM010000076.1 GCF_944390845.1 uncultured Brachyspira sp. | reverse complement strand
AACGAAGAACAAGAAGAAAATAAAGAAGATGAAGACAGCAACATCGAAGATACTATTGATGATTTAGAAGATATTCCTAGCCTAGACGATGTTCTTGGTGAAAATGAGGAGGAGAATAACGAAGAACAAGAAGAAAATAAAGAAGATGAAGATAGTAACATTGAAGATACTATTGATGATTTAGAAGATATTCCTAGCCTAGACGATGTTCTCGGGGAAAATAACGAAGAAAATGATGAGGACACTATTGAAAATTTAGAAGATATACATGATAATAATGAATCTAATGGAGAAAACATTGATAATAATACAGATGAAGATGAATTAGAAGAAACTATTGATAATTCTGAAGAAAAAAATAAAAACAATGAAGAAATTATCAAAGGTATTGATGATATAATAGATGATGAGGGGGATATTTTGATAAGTCATGGTTCTATTTTAGAAGATGAAATTGCAAAAAAAGAAGAGGAGTATTTCTCTTCAAGCGATGCTTTTAACTTCTCACTTAACAGAGATTTCTTACTTGGTGATTATGATGATGAAGAAAATAGCAACTCAGAAAATTCTTCTTTATCACACAGTTTTGCAGAAGATTATGATGATGGAGAAGTAATTAAGCCTGCAAATGAAAAAGACAGTTTTGATACAGAAGATTTAATAGATAAAGACTTATATGATCCTGAAGAAGTGCCTAAAATCCCAGATGATTATTATAGAGAAGCAGAAGAAAAAGTAAAAGAAAATATGACTGCTGGCTGGAAAAATGTGTTAAAAGCTCTTAAAGGTAAAAAATTTGTTAATAAAAATATGAACGATATGCTTGATTGGGTAAAAGAACAGTCAGGACTAGATATATTACATGCTGCTATGCTTACAAGACAAGAAGATGGAAGCTATAATATAACAGAATCTCAAAATATATCTGATTCTACAAAAAATAAATTAAATATTACTGAAAATGAAGCTTTATTTAAGAAAATTTTAGCTCATAAAAAAACTTTATATGTATCAGATCCATTTTCTTCTGATTCTTTAAAAACTAAATTTGACTCTAAGGATAGAGAAAATATATCACATATGATATTCGTTCCGGTAGAAAACGATGAAGGCGGATTAAAATCATTCTTTATAGGACTTTCTGCCAATTAAAAAATAATTAAGAGGTTATAAAAAATAGATGGAATATATTATAGTAGTATCAGCATTTATAGTTATAGGTATCATTGTTAGTTTGATATTTGGTAATATACTTAAAATAAAAGTATTCGGCGGCTGGGTAATGATGTTTCTTATTGCTACTGCTGGTGCATTACTAGGTTCTTATTACTTGCCTAGAATCAATAATATACAATATATAAAAATAAATTTATCATCTGCTATATTGGGTGCTATTATATTAGTTATTCTTTTATATATATTTACTCCTAAATCCCTAAAATAAAGGAATAAAATAGAATGTTCATAAAAGAAGACAAAGAAATAGTAAAGCCAAAAATTAAAGATGAAGAAGCTATAGAAAATATAAGAAAAGCGGCAAAAATAGCACAAGACTCTATAGACTTAGCCTTTAAGCTTTGCATATCTGGAGTAAGAGCTTCTAAAATTGATAAGGAAGTAGAAAAATATATAAAATCACAGAATGCCTATCCTGCTAATTTTGAAGTTCCTGATTACGGCTTTGCTACAAGTATTTCAAGCGGAAATGAAATAGCACATGGAAGGCCTACTAATAATAAAATACTTGTACATGGTGAACCTGTATGCGTCGATGTAGGAGTAAAATATAATGGATACTACGCTGATTGTGCCAGAACTATAGTAATAGAAGGAGGAATGGGTTCTGTTAATCATAGAGCATATAAACTTATAGATGTTTGCAGAAAAGCCCTTGAATATGGTATTTATAAATTAAAACCTAATGTACTTTTAAGCGAATATGGAAAAACTGTAGAAAATAAAGTTAATGAATACGGTTTTAGTGTAATAAAATCTCTTACAGGTCATGGGGTTGGCTATGAATATCATGAAGCTCCATATATATTTAATTTTTATCACCCAAACAATGATGTTTTATTAGAGCCTAATATGGTTTTAGCATTAGAATTAATGATTACAAATGGTGCTGACCAATATGAAAAAGAAAAAGATGGCTGGACTTTATCTACTCCCGATTATTCTTTAGCCGTACACTTTGAACATACTGTTTTAATTACTCAAACAGGTGTAGAAATACTTGGAATAAAATAATATAAAATACTTTTTAACTTATTATCTCTGCCCCACCCTATATCTTTATTATTTTTTATTAGAATTTTTTATTTGATTCTTCTATATAATCTCAAAAGAACTCATAGCACCCGCCCAAGTTGTGTTTAGATTTATAGAAATATATAACGCACGTTAAACGAAATTATAAATATTAATTATTAATAATAACATTTTTATTATATGGAAAGTGCTGTTTAGCGTGCGTTAAATAATATAATTTGCTATAAACAAAATGCTTTTTTAATCAATATTATATTGTAGGATTGTAACTTATATCATCTATCATATAGATATTTTCTCTATGATTAGTTTTTTCTGTTTCCACTATTGGTTCTTCTTTCTTTGCCTTTTCTGTTTCCTGCATTATTATAGCATCAATTTCTGCCTTACTGTTTTCTAATATTGTATTATCAAGATTGGCATCTTTTAAAAGCTCTCTTAATCTATTTAAATCATATACATAAGTATAAGTATGATTTGCATTATCTATTTTCTCTACAGCTCTCACTGCTAAAGTATTATGAGATAATAATTCTTTTAATAATATAATACTCTGCTGACTAGCTGATTGATTATTATTTAATGAATAATATTCTCCTTCACCATATTTATTTAAAGAATTTGTTCTAGGTACATTTTTATCCAATCTATATATAAGATCTATTTTGTCATCATCATTAAATCTTTGTTTGAATACAAGAGAAGGCGTATACAAATTTATATTAATAGAGTCTTTTTTAATTTGTATCATTAATGTATTAAAGTTCAAACTGTTCTCTTCCTGCTTTTTTATGAATATAGATATTGATTTTTCATCTGTTATAGGATCTGTTTTATCTACTAAATACCACTCATCTATAGAATAATATTGAGAATATAATATTGCACAACTTACAAAAACAATAATCATTATGATTTTTTTCATGATTCAACTCCATTTTATTTCATATATATATTATGATAGTTTTATCAATTTAAATCAATAAAAATTGTATATAATATAATATTTTTTTAGCATTTTAGTTTACATAACGTTATATTAGTTAACATATCTATATAATTTTATACCATTACCCTATTTTATAAAAAAAATTAAATTTAAATATAATATTCATAATAATAATTAATATTTCTTTGACTTTTTTTGTAATTGAATTATACTTTATTGATATAATCAAACTTTAAAAATTGGAGTATTAAAAATGGCTGTTTTAGTATGCGGAGGAGCTGGTTATATCGGCTCACATGTAGTTAATGAACTTTTAAAACAGAATATAGAAACTGTTGTAATCGATTCATTAGAGTATGGACATAAAGATGCTATTAAAGATTGTAAGAATTTTTATCATGGCAATATAGGTGATAGTGAATTATTAGATAAGATTTTCAAAAGTCATGATATAGACTCAGTAATGCATTTATGTGCTTATATAGAAGTAGGAGAAAGCGTACAAAATCCTGCTAAATATTATCATAACAATATATCTAATTCAATTAATCTTCTTAATGCAATGCTCAAAGCAAAAGTAAAAAATTTCATATTTTCTTCTACAGCAGCAGTTTATGGAGAACCTGAAAAAATTCCTTTGGAAGAAGATTGCAGAAAAGAACCTACTAACCCTTATGGTGATAGTAAATTAGCATTAGAAAAAATACTTTCTTGGTATACAAAAGCTTATGATTTCAATTATGTAGCTTTAAGATATTTTAATGCTTCAGGTGCTCACCCAGACGGACATATAGGAGAAGATCATAAACCAGAATCACACTTAATACCATTAATACTTCAAGTTCCGCTTGGAAAAAGAGAATCTATAAAAATATTCGGTGATGACTACCCTACAAGAGATGGTACTTGCTTAAGAGATTATATACATGTATGCGATTTAGCTTTGGCACATATTGCTGCTATGAATTATCTAAAAAACGGCGGAAAGAGTGTTGCTTGTAATTTAGGTAATGGAAATGGATTTAGTGTAAAAGAAGTTATAGAAGTAGCTAGAAAAGTTACAGGTCACCCAATACCTGCAGAAGTTTGTCCTAGAAGAGCTGGCGATTCATCAGAACTTATAGCAAGCAGTAATAGAGCAAAAGAAGTTCTAGGCTGGACACCAACAATAGATTCATTAGAAACTATAGTACAAACAGCTTGGAATTGGCATAAAAATCACCCAAATGGCTATAATGACAGATAATTTTTAAATTTTATAAAATTTATTATATTATTGAAAAGAGGTTCTATTTTTTAGAGCCTCTTTTTATATTGAAGTTATGGAGTCATATTATGTATGATAAAATTAAATAAGATATTTCACAAGAATATTATACAAACATTTTTCCTAATGATGGACAGCGTTTTATAGCATGGTATCTTAGAAACATATTTAATTTAGATGAATATGAAACAAAAGATTGTATTACAGATGGTGCCGGTGATAAACAAATAGATGCTGTTTATATAAATAATCAAAACTCAACTATTTACATTATTCAAGGAAAATTTTATGAAAAAGAAAATATAGATTCTGAACCTTTAAGAGAAGTATTATCATCCTGGATTCAAATTCAAAATTTAGAAGAATTGCAGAATAATGCTAATGAAAAACTTAAAGTTAAAATTACTGAAATGGCATCTGCTCTTGAAGATGATTATAGTATATGTTTTGAATTAATTACAACATCTGAATTAACAGATTCTGCAAAAAAAAGATTTAGAAATATTTCAAAAAAACATTTCTGAAAATGATAGATTTAATGCCAATCTTATAGTTGTAGATAACGAAATTTTAAAAACTCGATACGATGAAGCATTAAATATGAATAGACCTTATATTAATCATAATTTTAGTGTTGAATCAAATAAGTATATGGAAATTGTATATAGGTAATAAAAAAGCTGTTATAGCAGCAATACCTTTAAAAGAATGTATTAAAATTCCTGGTATTAAAGATGGTAGTTTGTTTAGAAAAAATGTACGTCAATCTTTGGGTATGGATAATAAAGTCAATAAAGGTATAGCTCATACATTAAAAAACGACCCTGAAAAATTTTTTTTCCTTCATAATGGTATAACTGCTATTTGTTCATCAATAAATATTGATAATGGTATTATAAGTGTAAAAGAACTTAATGTAGTAAATGGTTGTCAATCATTAAATACCATATTTAACTGCAGTCAATCAATACGGGATGCTGCCAATGCTTATATAATGTTCCGTTTTTATGAGATAAATGATTCTGAATATGCTGATGATATTAGTACATCAACTAATTCTCAAAGTACTGTAAAAGCTAGGGATCTTAGAAGTAATGATAAAAATGTACTTATGATGAAAAAAGATTATGAACAGTATTTTTCAGATGGATATTTTATTACTAAACGTGGAGAAGTAGCTGATCCGCTTAAATATAATACTGCTCATATTGTAGATTTAACATTATTAGGAAAACAGCTAATAGCTTGGCATTCTCAAAGACCTACTATTTCATACAGTGAAAGTAAAATTTTTGATAAATATTTTGATCAATTATTTCATAGAGAATACAAACCAGAAAATATACAAGCATTGCATGAATTGTATGATAACATTTTAAAAAATTGGAATAATAAAAATCCTTTAGGATTAAATGAGGCTTTACTTGCTATGAAAGCATATATACCATTTCATCATTTATATGCTATTTCTGTATTATTTTGTGAAGTAAATAAAATGCAGGATTTAGTACCAAATCCTCATATAGCATTAGAAAAATTGAAAAATAATAATTTACTTGATATTGTAATAGAATTTACAGCCCAATGTTTAAATATAGCATTTGAAACTGCTCTCGAAGATGCTAATAGCAATAATAGAGTATTTAGTCCTCAAAATTGGAGTAAAGCTAAAGGTTCTTTAAAAGATATTAGATCAGCAGTAAAAAATCAGTATAGTAGTTTAAAATGGAATAAATCTACTAAGGAATTCTTAGACTCAATTAATAATTCTTTACAAATGGATAAAAGCGATTTTGAATCACGTTGGGCAGCTGATTAATAATTATATATAAAAAAACCCTTCAAGAAAATTAATTCTTAAAGGGTCATTTAATTATTTGCTTTATTAAAATATAGATTATCTCAAATTAACTGCATTGCGTGATAAGAAATTTTTTCTGTCATTAGCAAATTTAGCTTTTGAAGAAGTTGGATATTCAGCTAAATATTGATTATAAGTTTTATATGCTTTTTCAAAATCTCTTGTATTGTTATCACCTTTTTCATATACTTCAGCTAAAAGTAATATAGCATCAGCACGTTTAGCAAATTGATTATTTCCTTCTAATGATTTTTCTAATATAGGACGTGCATCAGATATTCTGCCAAGCTGTTTTAAACTTTCAGCAACTTCATAAGCAGCATTTCCATACATAGAAGTTTTTGAATATTTATTCATAACATCATTGAAATAAGCAATAGCTTCATCATGTTTATTTTCAGATTTTCTTACAACACCCATAGAATATAAAGCAGCAGCTTTTTCATTGTTATTTGCATTATCTAAAGAAGATGCTTGTTTATACATATCAAAGGCATTGTTATAATCTTTCTTCTGATTATAAATATCTCCTATTCTAAAATAGCTGTAAACAGAATATTTAGATTTAGGATATTGACTTATAACATTGCTGTAAGTATTAACTGCATTGTTATAATCTTTTATATTTTTAAGCTCTTCTGCAGAATTAAATAATGCTATAGTTTCAGGATTAGATTCTACAGGCTTTTTAGCTTGAGTATTTTCTTTTTTTACTGCTGATGTTTGAGCATTATTAGTAGAAGCTGTATTTTTTTGCTCATTAGTAGCAGGAGCTTTTATTGTTTCATTAGTATTTACTGTATTTGCAGCAGCTTCGTTAGTCATCATAACATTAGTAGCCGTTTCATTAGTATTTACCATATTTGTAGCAGCTTCATTAGTCATCATAGTGTTAGTAGTCATATCATTAGTATCATTTTCTGGATCTAATATAGCATTAGTTTCCATTGATGCTATTCCTTGACTATTAGTAACGCTGATAGTATAGAAATATTTTCTTATAATGCTTTCTTCATTATCTACTTGGAAATTAAGTTTTCCTACACCAGGAGTTAAAGTTCTGAAAGTAAGAAAAGCATTAGTTTTATCTCTTGTAAATCTAACAAAGTCTAAATTAGTAGAATAGCTTGTTATACGTATATATCTATCAAAGTTTGTAGCATTTAATTTGATAGAAAAAAGAGTATTTTCAGATAGATCAACACTTTTTACCAAATCTTTTTCTACTGGACCGCTTTTTACACGAGCAGAAGCGTTAGTTACTACTTTGTCATCTGGCTGAACTGTAATTGTTTCTTGAGCGAATGCAGCACTGAAAATAGTGAACATAAGCAGCATACTAGAACATACAAAAACTCTCATAGTCATCTCTCCTAAAAGTTTATTATTATTTTTTTCGACTTTCTACGTAATTTCTTGAGTATCTTAATTCTTCAAAATTAAGATTGTTTTTAGTAGAAAGCATTTCCCCTTTTAAGACTTTTTCATCGTCTTCTTCAATAATATTAATGGCTTTTGAATTTTCTTCTTCAGGTGTTAATGGTATAACTTTTGGCTTAGTACAAGAACCTATCAATATCCCAACACCTACTGTTAATAATAACCAAAGTAAAATTATACCGAAAAATAAAATTTTCTTGGTTTTATAAAAATCTTTTACTTTTTCTAGCATAAGATTGATACCTCTAATAAAATTATAGAATATAGTGAAAAATTTGCAATAATTTTCTATTTTTTCAACTAAATTTATTAAAATTTAAAAATAAAATTACGCCATATTGCTAGATATATCGTATAAATTCAATTAATATTTAGCGAAAACATATTAATATATAGTATACAAAAATATCAAAATCGATTAACTAAAATAATTTTCCTTGCATATTTATGAAAAATCTAATATTATGTATATATGAAGCATGATTTGAAATCTGATTTAGATAAGATAAAAAACAGGGGTATGGCTTTAGATGATGATGTCAATTTGCTTAGAGATAAACCAATAGAAAGGATTGTTGATTATTTAAATAGCGATGATCCAGTAATAAGAACATCAGCAGCAGTAAATTTAAAACCTTTTGCTGATAATGTATGTAATGAATTATTGCATCAATTATCAAAAGAGAAAAGTTTATATACTAAAATTGCAATATGTGAAGCTTTACAAAAAGGCAATATCGATACTGCTGTAAAAATGACTGCCTACCTTGGTATAATAGGTAATAATCAGTATAAAAAATTACCAAAGAAAGTATCATTAAAAAAATCATATCCTTTGCCTAGGGATATAATAGCCAGAACTTTATCAAAAATGAATATAAATATATTTCCTGTGCTATTAGATGTATTAAAAAGCGATGATTCAATAAAGATTCATGAAGTTATTGACGCTATTGGATTTATGGTATTCTATAATCAAATTCTTTCAAATAATGATAATCTCAAATGCATAATACATTTAATGGATAAATATGAAGATGATAAAATTCTTATATGGAAATGCCTCACTTGCTTATCATCATTCAATCTTGAAAAATCTAAAAACATATTAAACACTTTCATAAATAATGAAGAAAATATTTTATCATTGGAAGCTGAAAGGTCTTTGTCTATACTAAACAAAAAATAAATATTTAAAATATATACTGAAATGATTTTAGTTTATCAAAAATAAATTTTTTAATATTTGCAGGGCTTTGCCCCGCACCCCAGTTCTTTTATTGATATAAAAGAACCAAAAAAACTGCATTTTTAATCAAATTAGTTTTACATTACATTTCAAACAAAACTTAACAATATCTTACATTTAATAAATTATAAAATATGATTATTTATATATATATTTTAAACAAAAAATAAACATTTAAAAAAATTTATTAAATGATATAATAAAAAAAACTTTTACTATTTTTAAGGCTAAATAAATGAAATTAACTATAAAAAATTTCGCTAGAATAAAAGAAGCAGAAATAAACATAGACGGCATCACCATAATAGCAGGCGAAAATAATGCAGGAAAAACTACAATAGGAAAAGTTCTATTTTCTTGCTTTAATTCATTGAGTAATATTGAAGAAGAAATATCTTCAGATAAAGAATATTCCGTACAAAAAGAAATGTTTAATTTATATCATTTGCTATTAAAATATATAATTCTTAAACCTGAAAATATGATATCAATAGATGGTACATTTAATGGTATATCAGGTAATTTATACTCTGATTATATTAATAGTAAAAAAAGTATATATGATATTCTAATAGATTACTTAAAAGAATATGTTAATATAAAAAATAAAAATGTTATTAATTTGATAAAAAAAGCTTCTGAAAAAATAGAAGAATATTTTAATATACCAGATGAAAAAATAGGTTATAAAAAAATAGAAGAATATTTTAATGACATATTTAATAATCAAATAAACAGCAGAATAGAAAGAAATACCATATCAGAAATCAATATATTAGACTTATATTTTAAATTCAAAGATGATAAATGTATGGAAACAAATTTAAATTATCATTATAACAAAAATACATATTTTATAGATAATCCTTTTATTTTTGACAGAAATGATTATTCATATTCTTTGTCTATACAAGAATCACATTTAATAAACAATATTCTCTATCCAGAAAAATCTAATACATTGGATAAAATTTTAGCCGAAGATAAATTAAAAAATATATATGATAAATTATCAAATGCAGTAAACGGTAAAATTGTAGAAAAAGATGAAGAATTTTACTTGGAAGAAGATTTTTTCTATGAGCCTATATCTGTACATAATCTATCAGCAGGGTTAAAATCTTTTGCCATTATAAAAATGCTTTTGGAAAGAAATGCATTAAAAGAAGATGATATATTAATATTAGATGAACCCGAAATACATCTTCACCCAAAGTGGCAGCTTTTATATGCTGAAATAATAGTGCTATTACAAAAAGAGTTTAATATATACATTTTAATAACAACTCATAGCCCTTATTTTTTAGAAGCTATAGAAATGTATTCTAAATTACATGGTATGCAGGAAAAAACTAATTATTATTTGGCAGACATAGAAAATAAATATTCTGTTTTTAAATTGGTAAATGACAGCATAGAAGATATATACAATATAATGGCTCAGCCTATAGAGAAGCTGGAAGATTTGCAAAATAGTTTTAATGAATAATTTTTTATAAAGTAATTTTTATTATGAAACAAGATATAATAGACTCCCTGCCTGATATATTAAAAAATAATATAGATACTCTGGAAAACACTTCCTCTGATGATGATAATAATTATTATATGACAGATAGTAAATTATCAGTCATTAATTTTGATAAGGCGGCAAAGTGTTATAAAGATGAAAAATATTTGAATTATACGCCTGCTTCTAATGATGCCCTATATATTATGGATAATACTCATTTATATTTTTTAGAGTTTAAAAATGGTAAAATAGAGGAAGATAATATAAAAACAAAAATATATGACAGTTTATTTATATTATCAGATATAAAATATAATGACGGATGCAAATATATAAACAGTATAGTTGAATTTTCAAAATCAAGCATTGAATATATATTGATTTATAATATCAAAAAACATGGCAAATTAAGTTTTAATAATCATTTTCAGAAAAGAGCAAATAAGAAAAGTAAATTATACGGAGGAGTACTAAAATTAAAAGGCTTCATATTAAAAGACATTAATTTTTACAGTGAAAATGAGTTTAAAAATAACTTTGTTAATATGTTTGATAAATGATATTCTTAATATTTGGCACTTGATAGATTAATAATTTCAATGTATTATCCTATATTAAAAAAATAATAATTATAAGCTATATATAAAAATTGTTAGCATAAAGTTTTTTTAAATACATTAAAAAGCAAATAATTTTTTCATTAGCAATAAAAAAATAATTTTAAGGAAAATATATGACATATCCTGAATTTTTTACTCCTTATGTATTTCCGCCTAGCATACCAATATTAGGTGCTATAAGATGGTACGGACTTATGTATATAGTTGGTATTCTAACTTCATGCATAATTCTATATTTTGTTAAAAAAAGAGGCTGGATAAAATTCAATCTTGATGAAAAAAACGGCGGTATATATGACATGGTATTCTATGCCGCAGTTGGTGCTATAGTAGGTGCCAGAATAGGTTATTTTCTTTTCTATTCGCCAAAAAGTTTTTTGACACCTTGGGAAATAATAGGTATTAATCTTGATAATGGATTTACTTTTACTGGTTTCGCTGGAATGTCATTTCATGGCGGATTTATAGGAATGTTTATAGCATTATTTATATTCAGCAAAAAGTATAAATATGATTTTTATAATATCACAGATAACGGCACACTTCCTGCTAGTTTATGCTTATTCTTTGGAAGAATTGGAAACTTTATGAATGCTGAGCTTTACGGAAGAGTTACAGATTCTTTTTTAGGAATGAAATTTCCATTATATGATGCTGTAGGCGGTTATGATAGATGGGCTTCAATGTTTCCAGCAATAAGACCATATACAGAATTAAGACACCCTTCACAATTATACGAAGCATTTCTTGAAGGTATTGTTCTTGCTTTGGTATCTTTTTTAATAGGATATTTAAGTGAGAAGAATAAAAAAATAAGACCTGGTACAAGGCTTTGGGTTTGGATTTTCCTTTACGGACTTTTCAGAACTTTAATAGAACAGTTCGCAAGAGATATTACAGAATGGACTGTAGGCCCAATTACAGCAGGTGCTATTTATTCTATGCCTATGATGTTAATCGGTATTGTTATGCTTGTTTATATTTATACAAGAAAAGATTATAATCCTGCACTTGAAGTAAATACAAAAGAAGTCAAAAAGAATAAAAAGAAATAAATTAATTAGAAATTAATTTAATAATAAAGCCTAGTATGGTAAAACATATTAGGCTTTTATTTTTATGCACATTAAATTAAAATAAATAATCAAAATTAATTAATAAAATTTCTTCAACGCACGGTAAACGAAATCTTTTATATAATTATTATGCTATTACTAATTGATTCATATTAATAAACTTCATTCTGCGTGCGGTGAATAGACAGCAAATTTAAAAAAATCTTGGGTGGGCAGCTAAAATAACTATTGAAAGTTTAAAAGAAAAATCATATAAAAATATCAGAAAAAATTAAAAAGCCTATAGGGTGGGCAAATGTAATTAAGTTTTAAAACTTTATTCACATACCCCGCCCTTTATTCTTAATTGCTTTATTTTTATATTTTAACTTTTATTTATTTTGCTGCTTTAATTAGAATTTTCAGCACCCGCCCAAGTATTAATTAAATTTAGAATTTATTTAACGCACGGTAAATGGCACTTTCTATATAATGAAAATATTATTATTAATTCATTTACATTTATAATTTTATCCTGCGTGCGGTGAATAGACAGCAAATTTAAAAAAATCTTGGGTGGGATCTATAATTTTTGTTAAGGTGTTATAAATAAATTGAATAAAAATACCTAATAAAAATAATAAAGATAAAAGGGAGGGAATTAGAATAAAGCAAAAACTATTTGAAAATTCTATTTCTTGAAGCATGAGCTAAAGCAATAGCCACAGCATCAGCAGTATCGTCTTGAATAATATTTGAACCAGTAAATAAATTAACCATTTTCATCATAGCATCTTTATTGGCATTTCCATTGCCTGTTATCTGAGATTTTACCTCTTTAGGCTTGTACTCTGTAAACTCAATATTGTTAAGAGTTAATGCAAGTATTATAACGCCCCTAGCTTCGGCAACTTTTATAGCAGTTTTTGTATTTTTTGAAAAGAATAATTCTTCTATAGCAGCATTATCAGGTTTATATTTTTTTATTAGATTATCTAGTTCAGTATAGATGAAGGAAAGTCTTTGATTATATTCTTGATTTTGAAAGGTTTCAATAAGCCCAGAATTCACTATTTTGTATACGGAATTTTTAGCTTCAATAAAAGCATAACCGCATCTAGCAAATCCTGGGTCTATTCCTAAAGTTATCATTTATTATGATAAAATATTATTATTCTTCTATTAAGTTATCAGTAATTTCTAAGTTAGTAGCTACTGCAGAAACGTCATCATGATCTTCAAAAAGACCAATTATTTTCATAACTTTTTTAGCATCACTTTCAGCTATAGTCATAGTGTTATCAGCAACACGTACTATCTCAGCACTTTCAGGCTCAATACCTTTAGCTTTTAAAGCATCAACTATAGAAGATAATGATTCCATAGGTCCAGTGATAGTGAATACTTCTTCATCTTGCTCAATATCTTCAGCACCAGCATCTAAAACTATGTCCATTAAACTTTCTTCAGTATTTCCAGCAGCAGGTATCATTACAACAGCTTTTTTCTTAAACTGCCAAGAAACAGCACCGTTTTCTGCTAAGTTACCGCCATTTTTACTGAAAATAGATCTTATTTCAGCAGCAGTTCTGTTTTTATTATCTGTTGCAACGTCTACGATAATAGCTACGCCGCCTGGAGCATAACCTTCATAAGACATTTCTTCGATATTAGCACCTTCTCCAGCACCAGCACCTCTTTTGATAGCTCTATCTATATTATCATTAGGCATGTTAGTACCTTTTGCCTTAACTATAACCATTCTTAATCTTGCATTCTGATCTGGGTCTGGGCTGCCACCCTCTTTTACTGCAATTGTTATTTCTTTTGCTATTTTTGACCAAATTTTACCTTTTTTTGAATCGTTTGCAGCTTTTTTATGTTTAATACTAGCCCACTTGGAGTGTCCTGACATATTACACCTCTATTTATTGGATTTTTATTTATAGATTATTAAATTCGCACTTATTATATATCAATATATAACTATTGTCAACTTTTTAAAATTATTAAAAATGCATGGGTGCTAGACATATTGCATTTAAGTATTCCTTATCTTTTTGAAGTATAACATAGGTGTATCATAATTTAAA
>NZ_CALXRM010000075.1 GCF_944390845.1 uncultured Brachyspira sp. | reverse complement strand
TTGACGAAGTCCGCAGAGCGTATGCGGCGGGAAAAAGTTGACTAAAAAAATGACAAAGTTAAAAATTTTTGGTATAATTCACAATTCCAATGAAGATTTATATACAAAATTAAGGCTAGAAACAGTAAACTATGATATAATATTTCCAACAGATTATATCATAAAAAGAATGATTGATAATGATGTAGTTCAAAAATTGAATATTGATTGGCTTCCAGCAAGAAAAAATATAGATCCTTTCTTCTTATCATTAGCTTATGATCCTAATGGGGAATATGCAATACCTTATACTTTGGGTATGAGCGGAATAATATACAATAAAGAAAAAATTAAAGTTAAAGAAGAAGATATAGAATGGTCAATACTTTTTAATGAAAGCTATTATAAAATGATACTTATGGCAACAACTCCTAGAGATTCTTTTGTTGCTGCTAATGCTCATTTAGGATTTGATTTGCATACTACAAATGAAAAAGAAATATTAGAATCTTTTGATCTTTTAAAAAGACAAAAAAGTATTGTTCAATCTTATGTTATGGAAGAAATACTTTATGAAATAAAAAATGAATCTGCTTTTCTAGGCATTACTTATGGAGGAGATGCTTTAAATATAATAAAACAAAATCCTAATATATATTTTATCATACCTAAATCAGGCGGAAATCCGTTTGTTGAATGCATGCTCATTCCAAAAACTGCTAAAAATGTAGAAGCAGCTCATATGTATATAAATTTCTTAACTGAAAAACAAGTAGCTTACGAAAATGCTAAATTCACAGAATATGCTACTGCGAATTTAGCTGCTTTAGAATTACTTCCAGATGAAATAAAAAATGATAAAAGAGTATATCCGGATAAAGAAAAAATAAAAGTTATGATTGAACATATATCAAATTTAGATAATAGTGCTGGTATATTAATGGAAACACTTTGGAGCAATTTAATTTATGAAGATGGTGAAACTAATTTTGATATGATATTGCTATGTATTATAATTTTAACTACATCAATATTGCTCATTATAGAATTATATAGTATGTATAAAGCTAAATGTAAAAAATTAGAGAATAGCGTAAGCTCTCGTAGGAGAACCGTCTGAACCATTTATTTTTAATGGAGCAGCACTAAAAAAGAAATCTTTATTAGCAACCTTATCTAAATTTACTAATCCTTCTACAATACATATATCATTTGTAAATAATATATTATGTATAAAATTACTATTACTGCTGTCAATAGAATCAACTGAAGGACTATCTATACCTATAGTTTTTATATTTAAATCTATTATCTTTCTTGCAAAACTTTCACTAAGATATGGAAAATTATTATAATATTCCCCTGTATTAATATTTTTATCCCAAGAAGTTCTTATTAAAAGTATATCATACCCTTTAATAATATTAAAATCAAAATCTTTAGGAAAATCTATTTCTCTATAAGAATCTGAATATAATATTTCAATACAATATGCTTTTCCTATAAATCTATTTAACTCAATATTTTCAGCAGAAGGCTTGCCATTGATGCAATGTAAAGGTGTGTCTATATGAGTTCCTGTATGAACACACATAGAAATATTTGTTATATTAAAATACCCGAAATTATTACTTTCAACTGCAACATCAATATCATCAGGATAATGAAACATATTATTATAAATTGCAGCTGAAAGGTCTATTATTGTACTCATTTATTATTATCGTACTGTCTTTTTTTATTATTATTAGGTTTAGAATTAGCAAGAGATGCAAATATTACTCTGCCGGCTTCTTTAGGAAGTACATTATCTATTTCTATCTCTACATTCTTTCCTATTAAATGTTTAGCATTATCAACAACTATCATAGTACCGTCTTCTAAATAACCTAAAGCCTGTTTGTCTTTACCTTCTCTGATTAAATCTATTTTGATAGTTTCTCCAGGTAAAACTACTACATGAAGTGAATTAGCCAAATCATTAATATTTAAAATCTCCACCTCATGAATAGAAGCTACTTTCATTAAATTAAAATCATTAGTAATTACTTTAGCATCCATTTTTTTAGCAAGCTCTATAAGTTTTAAATCTACTTCTTTAATATTAGGAAAATCTATATCAGTAATTGAAAGAAGTATATTTTTAGAAGCCTTCATTTTATTTAATATTTCTAAAGCCCTTCTTCCCCTTATTCTTTTTTGAGGATCTCTGGCATCGCTTAAAAACTGTACTTCTTTTATAACAAATTCAGGCAAAACAAGAAGTCCGTCAAAAAATTTCTTTTCTGCAATATCATATATTCTTCCATCAACTATAACAGAAGTATCTAATATTTTTGCTGTTTTATTTTTATCTGATTTTGTAAAATTAAGCATACTAGATATTGTTGGTATAAATGCTGATATTATTCCAAAAGTTAAATAACCTTCAATAAAAAGTATAATTAATTTATGATTTGTAGATATTGCCACTCCTATCAAATTAATCACAGTAATAGTTAATACAACTGTAACTAAAGTAAAAAAGAATGATATAAAGAAAGCAAGAGCAATTTTAGGTGCCTTCTTTCTTATAAAGAAATATTCCAATAAAAATATTAAAACTGTACTTACCAAAAATATTAATAAAGTTCTGTAATTAAAAGCCTTTAATTGATAATAGTCTAATAAAGCTATTATAAAAGATATAATAAAATATACTACTCTCCACATAAAATGCTCCCAAATATCTTAATGTACATTATTGTTGCTTGAATAAACTAATGAATATTTATACTGATTATCACTCTTTAGTATCTTTTTTCTTTTTCTTAACTGGTTTATCAGGTTCTTTAACTTCTTTTACTATCTTTTCCTTTTCAAGAGGCTTAGTTTTAAATTTTTTAGCCGATTTTTCTAATGCATTAGATACTATATCTTCAATTTCATCTCTATCTTTCTTAAGTGCTATACTAATTTCATTCACTATAAACATATAAGCCTTTTCATATAAACGCTTTTCACTTGCTGAAAGTTCTTTAAGTTTGTTTCTTGTAAATAGGCTTCTTGCTACTTCTATTGTATCTTTAATATCTCCGCTTCTAAGTTTTTCTTCGTTTTCCTGATATCTTATTTTCCAATTATTTTCTATATCATGAGGCTTAGTTTGAAGTATATTTAAAAGCTCATCTGCTTCAGCTTTAGAAATTATCTTACGTATACGATATTCTTTAACTCTATTTATAGGCACCTTTAATGTAATATTTTCACTTTCACATTCTAATACATAACATTCTACCAAATTAGAATTCACTTTACTATCAGATATCCCTATAACTTTGCATATACCATACATAGGATATACAACATACGTATTCAATTTATACATTATCAGCCTTTTATATAAATGAGTCAATTATTTATTCTAAAAATATAATAATATACCTCGTTACATTATATATTAATTTTGAAAAAAATCAAGCACATCATCAAAATATAAAAATGCAATAAAAAGGCATAAACTTCTATTTAAAGTTTATGCCCATTCATTTAAATAATAATTTTATTACATTTTTCTTAAAGCTATACTAAGAAAGAAAGCAAAGCCTCCCCATATAGCTAATAAACTAAGTCCCATAAATATAGCAGAATCTATTCCCATAATTATTCTCCTTAATTTTATTTATTATTATTTTTGAGGTATATTAGGCTGTCTGTCTTTAAACTTAGCAAATAATATACCAACTATAAATGCTATTACTGGCATTGACCAACCTAAAGCTATTAAAGCTCCTGTTGGATAACCGCCGTAAGGAGTTTTGAAATCATTAATCAATTTTAATGATAACATTACAGCTAAGAATATTGGAGTTAAGAATTTCAAACAGAAATCCCACCAAGCACCAATTTTAAAATCACTTACAGTATTAATAGACTCTTTGAATCCAGCAAGTTTGTATACCCAAGCAACCAATATAATCTCTATTAAACCGCTTACTACAATGTTATAGTTGTTTATGAATGCGTCAACTATATCAAGTATAGAAAGTCCGCTTCCTGTTGCATATACCATAGAGATAGCACCTTGTATAACTATGATAATAATACTTACTTTCTTTCTATTGAAATGGAATTTATCTATAAATGAAGATATAACCACCTCAGCAAGAGAAATAGCAGAAGTTAATCCAGCAAATGCAAGTACCAAGAAGAATACAAGTCCAAATACTCCATTTAATCCTGGTAAAGAGTTAATAGCTTCTGGGAATACCATAAATGCTAAACCTATACCGCCGTTTCCAGCTACTTCAGCAACTTCTTTTCCTTGAGAATGTGCCATATAACCTATTATACTAAATACTGTTATACCAGCAAACAAACTGAAGCTAGTATCAGCAAAACCTGTCATAAATGCATTATTTGCTATATCTGAATCATCTGGCAAATAGCTTGAATAAGTTATCATTATACCAAATGCTACAGACATACTGTAAAATACTTGACCATAAGCATCTATCCAAATTTTAGGATTAGTAAGTTTAGAAAAATCAGGTTTGAACATATAATCAAGACCAGATAAAGCACCAGGTAAAGTTACACCTCTAACCAAAATAATTACTACTAATATAGCTAATAAAGGCATAAATATTTTATTTGCTTTTTCTATACCATCTTTAACACCGCCAATAACTGAAGCAAATATAATAACCCAAACAATAATTAATGGTATAGCAACTCCAATATTAAAATTACTAAGTGAAAATCCTGATTGTAGTTTTAAATATTCATTAGTAAAGAATCCAGCTGTATCAGTTCCCCATTTCAAGCCTTGAATAGAAAATAAACCATAAGATAATGACCACGCAATAATGACTGAATAATAAATAACTATCGCAAAACATGTAAATACTTGTAACCAACCTAACCATTCCCAAGAGGGATTCAATGCTTTTAAAGCACCAGGTGCACTTTTATGAGTTTTATGACCTATAGAAAATTCTAGTATCATTATAGGTATACCTGCAGTAAGCATAGCTATAAGGAAAACTATCATAAAAGCTCCACCACCATTAGATGCAACCATATATGGGAAACGCCATATATTACCTAAACCAACAGCAGAACCTATAGCAGCAAGTATAAAACCAGCTCTTGTTCCCCATTGTCCTCTGTGATGATGCTGACTCATCTTTTTCCTCTCCTTTTTATTATAATTTTTCTTTTCTTACTTTAACTTTATATGATATATGAAAAAAGATAAAATAGCAATACTTTTTATAGAAATTTTTTATTTGTTTTTTCACATAAAATAATATTAAAATACATTGTTTTATATTTATATATAAAATATTGTACATATATAATTTACATTAGATATATAAACACTATACTTTTGTAAATTTATTATTACACTATTTATAAACATTATAAAAAACTATTATCATATATGTTTATTTTTTTACATATATAGATAATTCTTAAATAAAAATAAAGGGTATATATTATATAATATATACCCTTATTAAATGAAGATATTTTATGTTATAAGTTATTTTTATAATTTAAAGAATCTCATAGCTTCCTGTAAAGAATTAGCCTGAGCTACTAAATCTCTTGAAGCTGCTTCTGCCTCATTAACTAAAGCACTATTTTGCTGAGTGGCTCCGTCCATCTCTGATACAGCCCTATTAACCTGCTCTACTCCAGCCTGCTGTTCTACTGCTGCTGAACTAATACCTCTCATTATATTTGCTGTTTCATCTATTTTTCCTCTTAAATCATCAAATATAGCCTGAGATTGATGTGCTGTTTCTGTAGCTTTATTGATTTTCTCATAAGCATTATCAACCAAGTCTGTAATATCTTTTACTGATGCCTGAGTAGTTTGAGCAAGATTTCTTACCTCATTTGCTACAACCGCAAATCCTTTACCCTGATCTCCAGCTCTTGCCGCCTCTACTGATGCATTAAGTGCTAATATATTAGTTTGGAATGCTATGTCTTCAATGATCTTAGTTATATTTCTTATTTTTGTACTTGCCTGATAAACTTCTTCGATACTAGATGTTGTTTGTACAATAATGTTTCCAGCTTCATCTATAGAAGATTTAGAGGAGTTCATCATATCATTTCCTGTTAGAGAATACTCTGTAGAAGATTTGATAGTAGAAGCCATCTCCTCCATAGAAGCTGCTGTTTCCTCTAAATTAGCTGCTTGAGCTTCTGTTCTTCTTGAAAGCTCTAAATTACCATTAGCCAATCTTTCCGAAGCGTCCATTATACATTGAGAAGCATTATTAACTTCCTTAATAGTTTCTACAAGTTTCTTTCTCATATTTTCAAAACTATCAGAAAGCATACCTATTTCATCTTTTCTTTTAGCTGCTTTTACTTTTGAAGATGTTAAATCACCGCTTTCTATTCTCTGAGCCTCACTTACAACATGAGATAAAGGCTTTGTTATAGAACGTATAAACAAATTAATAAATATTGCTATAGATACAATAGTTATTATACCTAATATTATACCGCTGATAATTGCTTTTCTGCTTTCTGCAAATATTTCTTCTGATGTCATAGTCATAGAAGTAATCCAAGGTACATATTTCATTCTAGTATAAGAGCCCATCATTTTATGACCGTTAAGAACATAACTAACTACACCTTTAGATGAATTATTCTCAAATGCTGTTTTATAAACCGCAGGTGCATCAGTATTTACCTTATTATAATCTGTATTCATTAATATTTTTAAGTTAGGTCCTATTACATCTAATCCGCCAGTTTTACCTAATTGTATTCCTTCTATATAGTTTTGATAGAATTCTTTCCAACTAAAAACAGTATATAAATATCCTACTTCAGAATTACCATTTTTTACAGGAGTAGCAAATATAAACGAAAGCTCTCCATTAACCACAGAAGGAGCAAGTCCGTTTCCATAACTTACTGTACCATAGCCGTATTCTTTATTTTGTAATTTATTCCAGACATTAATATTACGGTCTGTAAATTTTTCTCCTATCCATTTAGGGTAATCACTATCTGATACTATAATACCATTTTTATCAACTATACCTACATGTATAGCACAGGCATTTTTTGATTGAAAAGTTTTTAATGTATCATTTAATCTTTGAGTTCTAGCAGCATCTCTGCTCGCAAGATATTCCCCTACTATAGGAACGGAAGCATAAGTTTCAAGTAAATAAGACTGAGTTCTAAACCATGCATCAAATACCGATGAATAACCTTTTACTGTTGTCTCAAATCCCTCAAATCTGCTTTTAGATATACCTTCTCCTGCTATTCTAAGTGAAATTATTAAAAGTATTGTGATAAGTATCGTCGTAACAATACAAAGTATAAAAGGTACTTTGAATGCTAAGCTGTTAAATCTCCTCATTTTACTCTCCATCATAAAACATAATTCATAAAAAAATCATAAATAAGATAAGAATTATTTTTATATAGTCAATTAATTTTTTCTTATTTCTATGCTATATAAAAAATCTTTATTAATAACCAATAAAATCCGAAAATCGTGATAGTTTAATATATAATTTTTAACTTTTATTTATGGTGCTATTATTATGAATATTTTTATAAACGGAAAAGAATTATCAGTAATGCTCGAAAATGAGCAAAATGCCTACGAAATATTAAAGCCTATTGAAAAATGGTGTAACTCTAATGATTTTTTGATAAATAAAGTTCTTATAGATGGTAAAGAATTACAGCCTTACATAGATGAAGAATACGAAACTATACCTGTACAAAATATACAAAAAATAGAAGTGGAAGCATTAAGCCAAGCAGAATATTCATTATATTCTATTATGTCTGTTGTAGAATATCTTCAAAATATAGAAAATACTGAATCTGTAGAGGAAAAAGATATAGAAGCTTTGAAAGACGGATTACTCTGGGTGCTTGATTCTATACCTAGAACTATATTTTTATTTAATATGAGCTTAGAGTCTTACGGAATAATACATGTATTAAAAATGCTTGAGGTTAAATCTGAAAGACTTAACACTATATCTGATAATTTAGAAAAGGTAAATGAATTCTTTAAAGAAGATTTAAAGCCTTTTATAAAAGAAAAAATTATGCCTGCTATGAATCTTGTTATAGAAGAAGCTAAAATAAATACTATAGCTCTATTCGCATGTAATATCACAAGCAGTAATGCTTTATATAAAGTAGGAAGTCTTCCTAAATTCCTTCCTTTAATACTTGATATACTTGATTCTATAGTTAATAAACTTCAGGCTGGAAATGATAAAGAAGCATTTATGTATGCAGAGAAATTCTCAAGAATAACAAGCTATGCTTTCAGTATACTCTCAAATGTAGCTGCTTTATATTCTATAGACTATTCTCAAATTTCAATAGATTCAGTAAGCCTTTCTGATGCTATAAATGATTTTAATGAAATGATGAATAATGTACTTGAAGCATTTTCTAATGAAGACTATATATCAATAGCTGACTTATTAGAATATGAAATCAAAGAAAGAATAGAAAACATTATGAATTATATACCATTAGTAGAGGAATATATTGAAAAACTCAATGTTTGATTTTGAGGAGGAAATTAATAATTTCAAGCCTATGGCTGAAAGAATGCGTCCTCTCACTATAGAAGAAGTTTTTGGTCAAAAACATATACTTGGGCCAAATAAAACTTTAAGGAAAATGATAGATAAAGATAAAATAACATCTATGGTTTTCTTTGGCCCTCCTGGAGTCGGCAAATCCACAGTTGCATCAATAATAGCTAAAAAAACTAAAAGTGAATATATAAAACTTAATGCAGTACTTTCAAATGTTTCTGAAATAAGAGAAGCCATAAAAAAAGCTGAGAAAAATTTAGAAAATAGAAAAAAAACTATACTATTTATAGACGAAATACATAGATTCAATAAAAGCCAGCAAGATGCACTGCTTCCAGCAGTTGAAAATGGTTCTGTAACTCTTATAGGAAGCACAACTCAAAATCCTTATTTTTATCTTAATAATGCATTACTTTCAAGAATAATGCTTTTTGAGTTTAAAAATCTTGATGATAATGATATAAAAGAGGCTATAGAAAAAGCCATAACAGATAAAAGAGGTTTAGGAGAAGATGATGTTGCTGTAGAAGAAGAAGCTATTAATTTAATAGTACGTTATTCTCATGGTGATGTTAGAAAGGCTTTTACTTATCTTGAAGCTTCATATTTAGCAACTCAAATAGATGAAACTAAAGAAAAACTTACTATCACTGAAGAAATAGTAAAAGATGTTACAAGCAAACAATCAATAACATTTGATGAAGATGAGCATTATAATACTATAAGTGCATTTATAAAGAGTGTGAGAGGAAGTGATCCCAATGCTGCTATTTATTATTTAGCTAGAATGCTTGAATCAGGAGAGGATCCAAGATATATAGCAAGGCGTTTATGTATATTAGCTTCTGAAGATATAGGGCTTGCTGAACCTAATGCTATGAATATTGCTGCTTCTCTTGTAAGTATTATTGATTTTATAGGTATGCCTGAAGGAAGAATACCTTTAGCTGAAGTTACAATTTATCTGGCATTATGTCCTAAATCAAATTCCGCTTACAATGCCATTAATAAAGCAATAAGGGATATAAGAAATGGAGAATTATATTCCATTCCAAATTATTTAAGAGACAATCATTCTGCCACATTCGATAAAAAAAGCAACGAAGAATATAAATACCCTCATGATTATCAGTATCATATAGTAAAACAGGATTATTTAGAAAAAGGAATCAAAAAAGAATATTATGAGCCTGTAGATATAGGCGAAGAAAGAGAACTCAAAAAACGTTATGAATGGATTATAAAACATATATAATTCATTAAAAAATATATCTTAAATAATAACTTTCATATAGATAAAAAACAAATTTTGTTTATTACAAATAAAAAAAATTGTAGACTATTTCAATATTTTAATATATTTAATATAGAGTATATTACTAAATGGAAGATTTTTATGAATGTAAAAAACAAATTAAACATTATTTTATATTTCATCATATCAATATTTTTATTATCATGCTCTAAAAAAGCAAATAACAGCATTGTAATATTTGCTTCTGACAGTTTAAAATCTCCTTTATCCGATATAGTTAATAATTATGAATCAGAAACTGGAAAAAAAGTAGAACTTTCATTTAATTCATCAGGAAAGTTGGCTGAAAAAATAGAATCCGAATTTTATACAGATTTATATATTTCATCTTCTACTAAAGAAATAGATAAATTAAAAGATAAAAATCTTTTATATAATGATACAATAAAAAATATACTTAAAAACAAAATAGTTTTAATTATTCGTAAAAACTCTGGCAAAGATATTAGTTCTTTCTTAGATTTGGCAAATAATTCAATAAGACAAATAGCTGTAGGCGAATCAATGACTTCTCCTATAGGATATTATACTGAAGAAATACTACATGATTTAGGTATATATAATTTAGTTGCAGATAAAATTATATATGCTAAAAGTACTAGAGAGATAGTTGATTTAGTGGAGAAGGTTGACAATATAGTAGATTGCGGAATAGTATATAAAACCTCAGCTATGCATAATAATAATATAGAAATAGTTGATGAAGATGATACAGAAGTAATTTATGGTATTACCGTAACAAAAAATAGCTCAAAAAAACAAGAAGCTATTGATTTTATAAATTATTTGTATTCTGAAAAAAGTATTACTGTATTAACATATTATGGATTTAATGTTATTAAATAATATTTTAAAATTTGTTATACTTATACCGCAACCTGAATAAAATGAAAAATATAAAACAATTTTAAATTACAATTTAAATAATAATTACAATTCATTAAACGTGAGTTAAATGAATTATAAATTTAAAAATCATTTGGGCGGGCGTTAACTTTTCTTTTTAAACAATAAAAAATATAAAATCAAGAATTGCAGATAAAACAATAAAGATAGAGGGCGGGCAAATGTAAATAGATTTTAAAGCTCTATTCTAAATCCCACCCTATTTCTTTTAAATTTATTTTATGTTGTTTTTACTATATTTTTCTTTTTAATTTCATACTGCTATTTTAACACCCACCCAAGTTATTTTTAAATTTATTATGCTTACACCGCACGTTAAATAAAATGAAATATATAAAATAATTATTAATTATTATTTAAATTATATATAAAAGTTCGTTTACCGTGCGTTTAAAGAAATCAAAATATTAATAAAAAATTAATAAGTTGAAAAAAATATAACTTATACTAAAATACTAATAATATAATTTAGGAAATAAGAACTATGAAAAATATACTAAAAATATTTGTTATAACTATTTTTGTACTTTCCAATATAGTATATGCAGCAGATAATAAAATTTACGTTATAAGAAAACAAGAATTTCAGGAAGTTAATAGATGGTATGCCGGATATATAAAAAAAGCTATAGATAAAGCTTATGAAGATAAAGCAGATTTAATAATATTAGAACTGGATACTCCAGGAGGACTTTTATCTTCTGCCTTGTCTATAAAAAATTATATTATAGAAAGCGATGTACCTGTTGTAGTTTATATAAATAAGAATGCATTATCAGCAGGAGCTTTAATATCTTTGAGTGCAAAAGAAATTTATATGTCTGACGGAAGTGTAATAGGAGCAGCAACACCAATATATGTAAATGGAAATGAACCTAAAAAAGCTAGTGAAAAAGAAGTAAGTGCAATGCGTGCCGCTATGAGAGCATCGGCTGAAGCGAATAATAAAAATGTAAGAGCAGCTGAAGCTATGGTTGATGAAACTATCGTTTTGAATAGAAAAAGCGATGGTATAGATTTGGACGATAAAACATTATTAACATTAAGTGCTGATGAAGCTGTAAAAATAAATATAGCTGATAAAAAAGCTAACTCCATAGAAGAAATAATAAAATTAAAAGGTTTAGATAAAAATTACACTATAGTGGATATAGAAGAAGAACAATATGATTCAGTATTAAAATTCTTATTGAATCCATTTATATTAAGCCTCTTAATATCTATAGGAATAGCAGGAATATATTTAGAAATAAAAACTCCAGGATTTGGTGTAGGAGGAGTAACAGCTATAGTAGCTTTCTCTGTATTCTTCTTTGCCCAATTCTTATCAGGAGATAGTAATTTATTAGCACCTGCAATATTTGTATTAGGAATAATACTTTTGGGAGTTGAAATATTTCTTATACCAGGATTCGGAGTTACTGGAATACTTGGAATAATAGGCATTGTTTCTAGTATATTTATGTCCTTTGGTATTAATAATATAGCAGCTGCCACACTTGTTGTATTTATATCATTAATAGTTGATATAATACTAATAATATTAATAGCCAGATTTTTTGTAAAATCAAAAGATTTAAAAAGAAATGTTATATTAGACAGCGACACATCAGGATATAATTCAAGTGTTTCTTATAATGAGCTTCTAAATAAGGAAGGAATTGCTGATACTTTCTTTAGACCTTCTGGATATATTATTATAGATAATAAGAAATATGATGCTATAAGTGAAGGTGAATTTATAGATAAAGGCAGTAAATTAAAAGTTGTATTAGTAGAAGGAAACAAAATAGTAGTAAAAAAAATTATTTAAGCTATCTAAAAATATGCTAGAAATTTATTTTTAAAAAATCTAAAAAATAAATTCCTAGCATATAATAATCTTATATAATTTCATTAATACTATCCTTAAAAAATATTATTATATACAAAAAATTGGTATAAAATATTTTTTAAGCCATTGAACTAAAAGCTTTAACAGAAGATATATCTATTCTAAGCTGTAATACATATCTTTTTCCATCACGTCCTATTGCATAAGTGTATCTGCTTGATAATGGAGATATACCGCTTCCCTGCTGGCTAATTTTTTGAATGTTAGTTTGAGCTGCTTTTTGAGGAACAGCTTGAACAGGTGCTGTCTGTGTATTATTTATATTGCTGATTTTATTAACTGTCATACTAATAACTCCTTTATTTAGTACTATGTTAACATATTAACGGTAATATAAAAAAAAGCTTGATAACTTTATTATAATTTGTATAAAATTGTTAATACTTGGCATTTTATATAGTATATGAATATCTGATTACATTATCACAAATTAACATTAATATTTATCTTTATATTATTAAAAATATGTATAAAATGTATTATATATTGCTTTACATTTTATTTACAATTATGTATTTTGTGTAAAATTTATTTAAATAATATTTACAAAACTATAATATTATGCTATACTTTAAATATAAGGAAATGTCTTAACAAGAAAATAATAAGGAGGAAATAAATGAAAAAATTAGGACTTATAACTTTAATATCTATGTTTATTATTAGTATTAATCTTTATTGTTTTGATTTGATAGAAGACACTTTTGATTTTATATTTGATGATTTGGCTAAAATAATTGGTATCGCTGTTATAATAGGTGCTGCTGTATATTTTTTGACAAAGTACATGAAAAAAGATAATAATTCTGATGATAAACAATAAGTAGATATCATTTTACTTTAATTAACGGAGAAAATAGATAATGAAAAAATTAACAATCACAACTTTAATATCTACTTTTATTATACAAAGCAATCTTTATTGCTTTGATTTACTAGAAGATGCTTTTGACTTTATTGAAGATATAGCAAAACTTGTGGGAATAGTTTTAATGATTGTTGTTGTAATGTACTTCATAAAAAAATTCTTAAAAGATGAAAATACATCTGGAAAAATGAGAGATTATGATAATAATAGAAGAATGAAAAAAAGACGTTATGATGATGAAGATGATTATTATGATGACTACGAAGATGAAAGAGAATATAGAAACAGAAGAAGACGCAGAGAACTATATAATGAAAGAGATAATAGAAACGATATAAGCGAAAGAAGTAAAAGAAAAAATTCTATAATAAATGATGATCAAGTATATGAATATGATATGAGAGATTATGAAAGACGCGAAAAAAAATTGCCTGGAAGTATTGATCCAAGAGAAAATGATCCCAGATATGAAAAGGTATATGAATTAAAACCAGAATATAGATTAAAGTCAGAAGTTAGAAAGAAAAAATAATTTATATTTTATAAGGGGGGAATATGAAAAATAATGTAATTACAAAATCAAAACCTATTATAATTGCAGTATCAATTATAGCATTGATAGCTTTATTAGTAATAGCAAATAGATTTCTTGGAATACAGTATTATCTTTTTTACTTTCTTCATAATTTAGATGATGTCGCTGAGATTTTATTGAAGCTATCAATATCAATAGCTGTGATAGTTTTGGCAATAGCTTTTATAAAAAAGATGTATGATAAATTTGATGATAGAAAATATGATAATAAACAAGAAAGTTCATCTGATGATACTAATTTGATAGTAGTAAAAAAACATAAAAAAACTATTATTATAGCTGCTGCTGTTTTATTAGGATTACTATTTGTATCACTTATTATATTTTCATCAAGATTTTATGGAATGTATTATATACTTCATAATTTAGAAGATATTTTTGAGGTATTATTTCAGCTTGCTATTGTTGTTATAGTAATAGCCTTTTTAGCTGTATTCTTCAAAAAAGTTTGGAAAAAAATCTAATAATATATATACCTTCATGATAAAAGCGTAAACCATTTTATATTATTATAAAGTGATTTACGCTTTTTTATTAACTATAAATATAATTAATTACTCATTTATTTCGTCATCATCATCTACAGTTTCATCAACACTTACATTGTTACTCATAATATAATCTCTGTTCAAAAAGAATAATGACATAATAACTTTGAAATATATATCAAATATATAAAGTACAATCATGGAAATAAAATAAGATAATAATCCTTCCCTTGTGTCTATAGAAGTAGAAAGGAATGTTATTGAATATACTCTTTGAAAGAAGAATATAAATGTAAGTATAAACAACACCTTAAAAAATTTAGGCTTAGCTAAGTAGAAAGAATATTTCAAAGCATTAATTCCCCAAGTATGTCTTAAAGCACAAACATTCTGAATAAATACAAATAATATTATTAATGCTACTCCAGGAACTATAAAGAATGAAAGACCTAAAAATACAAGCACAAAATACATTAAAGATGTTACTAATGCTGGGAATATAAAATTAAAACTTTTTAAAATAGCCCAAGTAGCTGTTTTTCTTCTTTTGTACACTAATCCTTCTACTAATAAAGATACCGCTATTACAGATAAAGTATCTAAAAACCAAGAAAGAAATATATTTATATAAAAACCTATAGTTACATCATTTTGAAACCACTTAATAATATCTTCTGCAGTTTTTACCTTTTCCGGATCAAACATTCTTACAGGAAAATATATACTTGTTAATATCAAAGGCAAAGAACATATTAATGCCAATATTAAAAAATTAGTAAAATTAGATATAAATAAAGAAAAAGATACTGTGAATAAATCTAAAGTTTCAAATTCTCTTTTTTCTAATTCCTTTCTCAATGATGTCATAAAATTCCTTCAAATAATATTTGGTATTTATTGTAACCTATACCAATCAAAATTACAAATTTTTTTATTAGTATATACCTAAACAATTATATTTTGTCAAAAATAATTTTTTTAAATTTTAAATATCTGCAGGGCTTTGCCCCG
>NZ_CALXRM010000074.1 GCF_944390845.1 uncultured Brachyspira sp. | reverse complement strand
AAAAGTTGAAAAACAATTAGAAATTATATATAATTTAGCACAAAAGGAGCTTTTTTAGTTATCTAGGACAGCCCCTAGAAAATTATCTGTTATAGAAATAAAAATTAAGAAAACAGTTAGATTTATGAAAACAATAATAGAATTAGTTGTAAAAAGACCAGTAACTATACTTATGGTTATAGTTTCAATACTTATACTTGGATTAATAAGCCTATCAAGACTTTCAATAGACTTTATGCCAAGTATGCAAGTGCCTTATGTAAGCATACATACAAGATATAATAATGCAGGACCTGAAGAAATAGAAAAATCAATTACAAAAATTGTTGAAGGTGCTGTTGCTACAGTTAATAATATAAAAAATATAACATCTACTTCAAGAGAAAACTCATCAAATGTATTAATAGAATTTAACTGGGGTACAGATTTAACAGATGCCGCCGAAGATATAAGAGAGGCTTTAGAACAAGTTGTGGATTTGCTTCCTGATAATGCTGATAAACCTGTAATAATAAAATTTAATATGGACGATACATCATTAATGGAAGTTGCTATTTATGGTATTGATGATCAAGCTGCTTTATATAATATTGCCGACAATCAAATAGCTCCTCAAATAAAGCAGGCTAAAGGTGTAGCTCAGGCCGAAGTATTAGGAGGATTAAAAAGTCAAATAAAAATAGATGTCAATTTAAATAGATTAAAAGCTTATAATATAAATATTAATGAAATAGCTTCTGCACTTGCTAGAGATAATAAAACTATAGTTGGCGGACAAGCCGATCAAGGATTCTATAAATACACTATCAGAACTATGGGAGAATTAACCAGTATCGACGACATTAAAAATACTGCTGTTACTTTAAAAGGTGACGGTGAAAATAAATCAATAATAAAAATACAAGATTTAGCAGAAGTTTATCAAGGCTATGATGATGATGTTAATATAATAAGAGTTAATGGTGAAAATTCCATATCAATAGCTGTAAGCAAAGAATCCGGAGCTAATACAGTTGAAGTTTCCAAAAATGTTATAAAGAATCTTGAAGAATACAATTTTCCTGACGGCGTAAAATATCAAATAATGTTTAATACTGCCGACAGTATAAACGAGGCTATAGCAGGTGTACTTGATGCTGCTTGGCAGGGAGGACTCTTTGCTATTATTGTACTTATGATTTATATGTGGAATATAAGAACTGTATCTATAATAGCAATATCAATACCTCTTTCTATAATAGTTACTTTTACGCTTATGTATTTCATGAAAATTACTTTAAATGTTATTTCTCTTTCTGGGCTTGTACTTGGAATAGGAATGATGGTTGATAACTCTATTGTTGTACTTGAAAATATATTTTACTATAGGAATAATGGATTTGGAAAATATTCTTCTGCTGTTAATGGAACTTCAAAAGTATCTCTTGCTATTTCAGCTTCTACTTTCACTACCATTGCTGTATTTTTACCATTTCTTTATCTTGAAGGTATGGTAAGTCAAATATTTAGAGATTTATGTATTACAGTTACAATATCAATGATAGCTTCTTTATTAGTTGCTCTTTTAATAGTACCTATGTTTGGAGCCAGACTCGTTACAAATAAAAAATTAAAATTCTTAGCAAAATTAGAATCTTTAACAAATAAATATATACATAACAATATAATTAATATTTACAATAAACTTTTAACTTTCGCCATAAGAAGAAAAAAGACTGTATTAATACCATCTATGTTATTAGTATTTGCAATAATTATATTAGGATTAAAATTCATAGGAAAAGAAGGATTTCCAAGAACTGATGAAGGTCAGTTTATGATAAATGTAACTATGCCTATAGGTACAAAATATGAACAAACTCAGTCATTCGTTAAATTAATGGAAAATGATATAAAAGAAATAGTAAAAGACGATTTGCAAAGACTTCAATCAAGAATAAGAAAAGGAGATGAAGCTAACAGTGCAAATATAAGAGTGCAGTTAAGACCTAAAAATGCAGGAAGAACAGGAGATATAAATTATTATTCTGAAAAAACCAGAGAAAAACTTCAATTATACCCTGCAAAAATAAATGTAAGAATATTAGGTTCAATGTCAAGCTCAAGCGGAGGGGAAGCTATAAGAATAGAAATGCTTGGAGATGATGTTGAACAAGCAAAAGAACTTGGAAACAGAATAGTAAGTGCAATATCAAATATAGAAGGAATAAGAGGGGCAATGGTAGATATTGATGAATCAAACAGAGAACTTCAAGTTTATGTTAATAGGAATATAGCTGCCAAAATGGGACTAAAAATCAATGATGTTGCTAGAATTATAAATACAAGTTTTGCAGGAAGAACTGCCACTACAATAACACCGGAAAATTCTGATTTTACCGATGTAGATGTTAATGTGCAATTAGAAAATATTGACAAAGTGACAATTGAAGATGTTGAAAAAATAAGCATACCAGTTAAAGGAGTTTTAATACCTTTATCCTCAATAGCTGATATAGTAAAAAGTTACGGCCCAAACAGAATAGAAAGAAAAGACAGAAAAAGATTTACTGTTGTAATAGCAAGCACCTATGGAAGGCCTTTAAATGAAATAATAGCCGAAGTAAAAAATAATATAGATAAAGATGTATTCATACCAAATGGAATATCAGTAAATTACGGCGGTGATTTTGAAGACATGAATGAAGCATTTGCTCAATTAATACAAACTTTGATTTTAGCTTTAGTTTTAGTTTATGCTATAATGGCTAGTCAATTTGAATCTTTAATAGCTCCTTTTGTGATAGCATTTGCAATTCCTTTTGGTTTTGCTGGTTCGCTTCTTGCCCTATTTATAACCAATACAACATTAAGTGCCTACAGTGCTATTGGCTGTATAGTTTTGATTGGAATTGTTGTTAATAATGGAATAGTACTTATCGACTATATGAATCAGCTTATGCATGAAAAGCATATCAATGGAGATGAATCTGCATTACTTGCCGGAAAGAGAAGATTAAGACCTGTACTTATGACTACTCTTACAACAATACTAGGAATACTTCCTATGGCTCTTGGTATTGGAAGCGGAAATGAAATGTATAAGCCTTTAGCTATTGCATTACTTGGAGGACTTTCAGTGTCTACCATATTCACTTTGATAATAGTTCCTACTATATATGCAGCTATAAGAAATAAAATACCTCTTAAAGATTATGATAAAAAAGACAGAGATAGTGCTAATGATTTTGCTTTGAATAATGCTTTACATAATTAAACGCACGCAAAATAAAATAAAAAATATTATTCAATCAATAATCATAATTTAAACAAAATAAAAAAATGCATTCACCGTGCGTTAAATAATTTTTTAAAGTTAATAAAAACTTGGGCGGGTGTGCTTTGACAGTTTTAGTATTATAAAAAAATAAAATTATAATATCTAAAATAGCAGAAAATCTTAAAGGGCGGGATTTAAAATAATTTTTTTTATTATTGTTATGCTCGTCTACGCCGCAAGATAAATAAAACTATATTATTTAGCTGATTTATAATTCTAATTTTATTATCAAAAAAATAATCAATTAACCGTGCGTTAAATAGAATAATAAATAAAATAAAAGCGTATAAAAGATTTACACATTCTTCTATACGCTTTTTTATATTATATATTTATTTTTTATTATTGTTATGCTCGTCTACGCCTGCATTAAGCTATGAGTAAACTCACTAGCTGGCTTCGACTCACTTTTTATTAATAATATTATTAAGTTTTAAAGTGATAAACGAGCAGCTGATAACTGACAAAGGAAGTTGTCAGCTACATTTTGGCGAGTTTATCACTAGCAATAATAAGAAATTATTATTTTTTATTATTTAGCTTCTTCAGTATCTGAAGCATCAGGCTTAGGCTGTATTATAGCAGAAAGAACTAAGAATACTACTAAACTTGCAACTATACCAGGTATTATAGGGTCAACTCCAAATAAATTAATATTTTTATTGTATTGGAAGAATATTGTAACAACACTTCCAGCTATTAAAGAACCCATACTAGCAACTGCAGAGAGTTTTTTATCTGTATAGTTACCAAATAAATATGGTATAAATACTCCAGCAGCTCTTAAACTAAATGAGAACATTAATATTGTTATTAAGTTTGAAGCCTTGAAAGCTATAAACATAGATATAAGTCCTACTGCAATCATACATGCTCTTCCAAGGAAAAGTAATTGTTTATCAGTAGCATTTTTATTAATGTATTTTTTGTATATATCATTTGTAGCTATTACTGATACTGCAAGCATATCAGAGTCAGCTGATGACATAGTAGCAGATATTAATGCAGAGAATAATAAACCAACTATTACAGGAGGCATTGTATGTATAGCAAGTACAGGTAAAATATATCTAGTACCTTCAGAAGTAAGAAGTTCAGAAGTAAGAAGTTCAGAAGTAAGAAGTCCGTCTTTAACAACACTAGAGGCAATCAAACCTAAAAATGCAGGGAATAAAGAATATAATATACATACTAATCCGCCGACTAAAGAACCTATCATTAAAGATTTAGAGTCTCTTGCAGAAAAAAATCTCTGACTAATTTCAGGGCCTACAGAATAAGAAGCGATATACATTATAGTTAATGATATTATAGTAGGCCAGCCCATACCGGCAGTAAAAGATTTTTGGGCAGGTGTTAAATTTGCAACTACATGTTCAAAACCTCCAGCATAATTCAAAGCAAAAGGTATAGCAACTAAACTTCCTATAAATACTAATGAACCTTGAATCAAATCTGTAAAAGCAACTCCCCAAAGTCCGCCCATAGAAGAATAAGCAGTAACTACTATTGTAACAATTACTACAGATAATTTATAATTCTAGCCAGTCATAACTGTTAATATACTTGCTGAAGCTATTATCTGTGCAGCTGTTATACCTATCATAGGAAGCCCCATTATTATAGAAGTAACTAATGCATTTGCTTTACCATATCTTTTATAAAAATATTCTGATACAGTAGTAACCATTGCATTTCTGAATCTTTGAGCTAAAAATGCTAAAACAAGATAGGCAATAGAAGCTGTTATTACATACCAAACTGCAGAAAGTCCCCATTTACCAAAAGCCTGTTCTGCCAATCCTAATGATGTACCTCCTCCAATATTTGTAGCAGCCAAAGTTCCTGCCAAAAGTACAGGTCCTAAATTTCTTCCAGCCAATGCAAAATCATTGCTGTTGCTGATTTTTTTACTGGAATATACTCCTATAGAAGCATAGCTACCAAATATAGAACTACTATGATTATTACTATAGTTCCACCCATATTAAAACTCCTTAAATATTTATTTATTCAGTATATAAGTATAATTCTTTTTTTACAAAAAAAAACATATTTTTAATAAAAAATACAAAAAAATTTAGATATTGTTTTATAATTACTATATTTTTAGCTTATACTATTAATTTAATATAAAACTTCTATAATGTTATATTGGAATTTTTCTGCCATTTATTGGATTTTAAATAATACATACTAAAGAAAGTATTGATTATATAGCATATACCCATAGAAAGCCATATACCTACAAGTCCAAAATTAGGAGATAAAGCATAGGCTAAAATAGTTCTTAAAACGAGTGTAGTTGTTGTACTAAATGCCATTATAACTATAGTTTTTCCTGCCCCATTTATAATACCATTACATACAAACATCACAGAATAAAAAATAAATATAGGCATTATAGTATAAATATAACTTTTAGCATATTCAAAAACCTGCATATCTTTTGTGAACATTCTTATAAGTAAGTACGGATTTGTTATTGAAAAAATACTCATAACAGAAGAAATTATAAGCCCTATAATAATTCCGCTTTTAAAAACTTCTTTTACCCTATCTAATTTTTTAGCTCCGATATTCTGTGCCGACATTGTCATAACAGCATTTCCCAAAGCACCAACCGGCATTATAAAAAGTGATTCTACTCTATTAACTATTGCAACTGTTGCACTTGCTGCTTCTCCAAAACTGCTTATTAATCTTGTTATAATTAACCAACCGAAAGCTACTATAAATTGATTGAATGAAATAGGAATACCCAATTTAAGTAATTTTTTAGTCATATTCAAATCGAATGTAAATATAAAAGGATTAATTTTTATAAAGCTATTAGATATGTTGTACTTATTAATACAGAAGTAAATTGAGCTATAACAGTAGCAATTGCTGCACCTTGAAGTCCCATTGCTGGTATTATCCAAAAACCTTTTATAAGTATAGGATCTAATATTATATTAATTATAGATGATACGATCAAAAATATTAATGGTCTTACACTATCACCTACAGCTCTTAATATAGAAGAAATAAAGAAGTAAGTATAAGCAAAAGGCATGCCTAAAATAGATATTCTTAAATATATCAATGCCATATCCATAGCATTTTCAGGAGTTTTCATTATTACAAGTATGTTTCTAGAAAATATTAATAGTAAAGAACCAACTGTAATAAGTATTATAACCCCCAAAGTGGTAGATACTCTTATAACATGAGTTACTGTATCATAATCTTTAGCACCATAATATTGTGACACTATAACACCATTAGCCATATTAACACCGAAGGCAAAAGAACCCATTATAAGCATTATTGGAAAGCTTATCGCAACTGCAGAAAGTCCAAGCGGCCCTATAATATTACCTATCCAAATACTATCTACTATATTATATACAACATTAAGCATATTGGATAATAATATTGGTATCAAAAGTTTTAATAATGTGGGAACAACTTTTGCTTCTGTGAGATCTGTTCCTATGTGATTAGCCATTTATATTTTTAACACCTATTATTTAATTAAACTTATCATCATATTATAAACCAAATAATAATTAATTAAATAGATAAATATAAATTATTTTTTATTCTATTTATTAAACGCACGGTAAGCAGATTTTTTTTATTTAATTTAAATTATATTATTAAATCAGCTAGTATAAAAAATGCATTCAGCGTGCGGAGTAAATATGATAAATTTAAATAACACTTGGGTGGGTTTTATAATATCAGAATTAATTTTAAAGAAATATAATATATAAATACAAAATTAAATTTATAAATATAAAGGGCGGGCAAATGTAATTAAATTTTAAAACTTTTATTACATACCCCACCCTTTAATATATATTGCCGATTTAAAAATATTAACTTCAATTTCTTTTTTAATTAAATTAGAAAATAAAGCACCCACCCAAGTTTTGATTAGATTGAATAAATTTATTTAACGCACGATTAATTACTATTATCAAATAGTAATTAATAAAATGCTGCTTAATTATATTTTTCGTTTTATTCACCGTGCGTTTTATGTTCATTACTAAACTTTATTCTCTCATCTTAGGATCATGTGTTAGTGTACCCTTTATAGTATAAACATCTTCATCTATAGTAATAGTTGCCTCTATATGAAGTGAAGATCTTTCATATCTAAAATCAGATGTTTTAAATATTATAGTCTTATCAGAATTTTCTTTATTTAATATTGAATGTATTGAAAATTCAGCATATTTCATTTGAACTATATGTTTTGCCGGTATTTCACTTTCGATATAAAAATCTATCAAAGGTAATATTATTAATAAACTACCCTTCTCTCTGTAAGTATTTCTTGAACCCAACACTTTCATCTGAGTTTCACCTAAAGATATTCCATTTTTAGTAACCTTCACAAATCCAACACAAAATTTATTATTCCAACTTTTATTAATACCAGTACCATATTCAGGAACACTAATAGAAGTTTTTGTATCAGCATAAGAAATTTGATATGTAGAAAAAACAGATATAAAAAATAATATAAAAGAAAATGATAAATTTTTTTTATTCATAATTAAGCCTTTATAAAAATTTTGAGTTTCTAATTATAATTAAATAACTAGAAACTCAAATTTATTTGATAACAGCTAAATTATAAGTTTTTAATTTATAAAATCAAGCATATTACAAAAATATATAATTTATTGTTACAATGTAGATGAATGCTTCCCCTTATTAGGACCATTAGTATGATTGATACAATAACTATTAGTTAATGAAGCTATTGAAGCTATTGAAGAATATTTAACATCTCAGTATTAACAGTAAAAATTTTGAGCCATAATTTAATTATATATTATTATAGAGATGAAATTTATCATAATTTTTTATTTTTCAAAATAAAAGTCTTTACTTAAAAAACTTCAAGCAAAAACTTTTATTACATACCCCACCCTTTAATATATATTGCTTATTTAACAAATATTAACTCCTATTTATTTTTTAGTTAAATTAGAAAATAAAGCACCCGCCCAAATATTTATTAACTTTAAAACTTATTCAACGCACGATTAATTTTATTTTTATTAAATAGTAAAAAATAAAACAGCATTTAATTTTATTTTTTAGCTTTACTCACCGTGCGTTAAAATATATGAATCTTATTTACTGCATATACTTTCAACATCTTTTTCTAATAGTTGTATAACTTTTTCAGTAAAATCATACAACTCTTTTTCCTGCTGCGGAAACTTAAATTCCTTTGTCCATCTTCCGTCAAAATAAAAAGTATCGTCAAATAAATTATGTTTTTTAAGCCAAGCTTCTATATCTTTATTGTCCTGCTCCCATTCTTTTATAAGTTTTGGATCATCTCCTGTATCTTCTCCTCTTGAAAATAAATTGAACCAATAATAATCATTATCCACGTATATATCTATAGCATAATTAAGTCCTCTTTTCTTACTTTCAAAATCTCTGTAAAAACATTCATTGTTCCAATTAGCACCTTTAAATCTTGAAACTAAGTTATTAATACGAGCTAGAATCAAATTATTATACATATCAGCTATTAATTTTATTTTTTCGTATTCATCTGTATTATTTATTATTTCTTTATAAAAATCTTGTGTTAATTTATCCATTTTAGTTACTCCTGTTTCTCTTAATATTTTTAAATAATGTTCTGCTAATAATATCCATTCTTTAGCTTCATTATGTTTTATTAAATCATTTAAACTATTTTCTATTACTTTAGTATAAAAATCTTCATCTTCTCCATCATATCCATATATGATTTCTATTTTTTCTTTTGGTATATTTCCAATACTTTGAGATGTAGGCTGTTTCAATGTATTAGGCGATAAATATACTATTTTATCAACTTCTAAATTATTTTCTATACAATTATTATAATATCTTGATAATTGTTCATTCATATCTTTAGCCCATCTAAGTTTATTTTCTATAATTATGCAGTTTGTATCAGATTTAATTAAAATATCAATTTTATTTTCTTCTCTTACAACTGAATAATCATTATTCAAATATTTAGAACTATCAACATCTATAAAATCAAGAAAATTTTTTAATACTCTTTCATGCTCTAAAAGTTTTGCTATTATATCAGAATGAAAATTTTCTTTGTAATATGTATCAGAAATAAGTTCAAATATATTAAAAGGACAATCTTCATTAAAAGTATTTTTCTTGATATAATCACGATATTTTTCAAGCATATCATTATTGGCATATTTTGATATGATAGAAAAAATATCTTTTATAATTTCATTTGATCTCTCGAATGGAAATTGCCAAGTATTTTTTAAATCTTCAATTGTATAATTCATTAATCCCCCTCAATTATAAAGCAGGCGAATGCTTTCCTTTGTTAGGACCATTAGGATGCTTGAGACAATAACCGTTTACTAATGACTGTAAAGATTTATTTTTAGCCCCGCAATACTTGCAAAAATATTCTGACTTTTCACCGCCTTCATAAAGTTTATGCTTTCCTTTATTGGGTCCGTTAGGGTGCTTTAGACAATACCCATTAGTTAATGAAGCTATTGAAGAATATTTAGCACCGCAATATTCACAGTAAAAATTTTGAGCCATAAAAGCCTCCTTTTTAATTTTGATTATGATTTAATTATAAAATATGTTTGCGACAAAATTTGTCATAATTTTTGATTTTTTATGTTTTGCAAAAATAAAGGCTTTACCTGAAAATTTCAAGCAAAGCCATTTAAATGAAAATATGATTGATTATTATTTTTTTATATTACAAACTATATCTTTATTTTCAAAGCTAGGCATTACTGTATTTTTTGTAAATATAACTGTTACAGAAGTATCAGAAAATTTTAAAGTACCTTTTGTTTTACCGTCTCCAGCATCAAAAGTATAATCCGTTCCTGAACCTGTTATTGGACCAGTCATATATCTTCCTTCAAAAACTGGAGCTGTATTATTATTATTATTAGGAAGCGTAGCAATTTTACCATCTTTAACTGATACCCATAAATATGCTGTTGTTAAACCTGGTATTACACTTGAAACATCAAAACTATCTTTTGATACATAAGTATTACCGTTGAATTGTTCTATGCCTTTTGAATTATCTACTGTTGAATTTCCGTCACCAGCTCCTGTTTTGTCAGCATTGGAACAGCTTACTGATAAAATACCTATTAAAAATAGGCTTAAAAAGATTGTTGAAATTTTTTTACTCATAGTAAAACTCCTTTTTTTGATTTTTTTTATTCTAAACATTTTCATGTTTATTTCATTATATTGATATTTTCATATAAAAAGCTATATCAAACGTATTATTTTTTAAATGTATTTAAACATTTAAATTAAAATTTAAATGTATTTATAAATTTATTATACTATACAATATTTTAAATTAAATTCAATAAGAATTTTAGATTTTTATAAACTAATAAATACTTACTCTAAAATATTTTTAAAAATCATAAAATCAGCATTAATTTTATTATTGGACAATTCTTCCCCTTCCAAAAATAAGGATTTGAAGCGTTTGAAAAATCAGTCTGTTATAGTACTATTATTACTATTTTTATTTCCCTCATGTAACAGGCTTTCAAGCGTTTGCAGTTATTAATACGATACAAGACTTTTATATTTCCTTACAATTACAAGGATTTGAAGCGTTTGAAAAATAAGTCCATTATTGTAACATTATTAATATTTTTTATTATCCATCATGTAATAAGATTCAAATTGTAATATAAAAATAGTATGTGCTTTTGCAAATTTGACAAAGTCCGCCTGTGGTGTGCCACGGGAAAAGTTGAGTAAATATTATTGATTTACATTATTTAATTTTATATAAAATTAATATATTATATCTTTCAATAATAAGGGGTTAAAGCGTTTTTAGAATTACACAAAATAAATAAATTATTTCTTTTTTGTTTTTTCTAATCCCCGCCCTTTATTCTTTACAACTTCAATAACAAATTAAGATTTTATTTTTCTTCAATATCTTAACTAAAAAGCACACCCACCCAAGTTTGTATTAAGTTAAAAAATCTATTCAACGCACGGTAAAAATATTATTTCCTTATAATAAAAATTAGAATTATTGATTAGATTAATAATATAGCTTTGTTCAACGTGCGTAAAGAAACGCAGTAAATTTAGGGCGGGAATTTTTATTTTTGGTTAGGTTTTAAAGAAATAAAAAATAAAAATGCAAAATAAATTAATAAGCCTAAAGGGCGGGCAGAGAAAATATTTTCCAAACTTAAATACCAAATAGATTTTGATACAATATATTTGCAGTAAATATTAAAATTCTTCTATTCTTTTTGTAAGGAAATCAATAATATTATCCCTAGAAACTTTTATAGGTTCATTAGTCTTTTCAAAGAATATAAAATTGCCGTCAGCAGTACCAGCAACACCAAAATCAGCATGTCTTGCCTCACCTGGGCCATTAACAACACAACCCATAATAGCTATTGTAATATTCTTTTTGATATTCTGAACATGTTTTTCTATAAAGCTGGCTACTTCTTCAACATTAACCTGACATCTTCCGCAAGTAGGACATGATATTATTTCTATAGAAGGCTCATTTCTTATACCTAAAAATTTAAGAAGCATTTTTCCAGCCATAACTTCTTCAACTGGATCCCCTGTTATAGAATATCTTATAGTATCCCCTATTCCATGCATTATTAAGTATGATAAAGCACTTGTACTTTTTATTAGTGAGCTTCTTAAAGTTCCAGCTTCTGTTACACCTAAATGTATAGGATAATTAAATTTTTCTCTAAATAATATATTAGCATCTATTGTAGTTTTTATATCAGAAGATTTTAAAGAAACTTTTATATTAGTAAAATCTAAATCTTCCATCAATTTTATATGATCAGCAGCACTTTTAACCATGTTTTCTGGAGTTACTTCTTTATATATGCTTCTGTCTAAACTTCCGCCATTTACACCAACACGTATAGTAAGATTTCTATTTTTAGCTTCTTTAATAACTTCTTTTACTTTTTCTTTGTCTTTTATATTACCGGGATTAAGTCTTAAAGAATCAATACCGCTTTCCATACTCTCTAAAGCTAAACGATGATCAAAATGTATATCAGCAATCAAAGGAACCCTAGTTTGTTTTTTTATTTCTTTAATAGCCTTTGCAGCATCAATGTCTAAAACTGCAAGCCTTACTATATCAACACCAGCATCTTCAAGAGATTTTATCTGATTAACTGTATCTTTTACGTTTCTAGTATCAGTATTTGTCATAGATTGAATACTTATAGGATTATTTCCTCCTATTAATACATCGCCAATTTTTACAGTTTTTACTTTTTTTCTTATATCATTGATATTTTCTATATTCATTTTATATCCTCATACATTTGCTTTTGATAAGTAGTATTTATTATAGTATCATTTTCAAATATTTTTGCAAATATATTTTAATTTTTAATATATTATTTTTACGAATGATTTTTACTATATATAATAATTTTATAAAAAATAATAATTATGCCTATATAAATAATGCTTATTTAAGCATATAAGCAATAAATAAATTTCAATATTAAAAATTTTACATTATTTCAATATGGTATATAATAACTCTTCAAAATGAGAGGTATTTAAACTATGGCATTAATGTTAAATGAAGAACAAAGACAGGCAGTAGAACATATTGACGGCCCATTACTTGCATTGGCTGGTGCTGGTTCTGGTAAAACTAGAGTAATAACAGAGAGAATTGCATATTTAATAAAACATGGCATTCTTCCTAGCCAGATACTAGCTGTTACTTTTACAAATAAAGCTGCAGCTGAAATGCGTGAACGTATAACAAAACTATTAAAAGAAAAACCAAAACAATTAGTAGTAAGTACTTTCCACTCTTTCTGTGTGAGAGTGTTGAAAGGAGATATTGATAAATTAGGATATAAAAATAATTTTAGTATATATTCTTCATCAGACAGCCGTACTTTAATAAGAAATATTTTAAGAGAAATAAAAATCAATACTCTAAATTATGATGAAAATTTATTTGCTTGGTATATAGACAGATTTAAAAATAACTTGATGAAGCCTTATGAAGTAGAACCTCATGACGATTTAGAGAAAATTGCTAAAAGAGTATATGAAGTTTATCAGCATTATTTAAAAGGATATAATGCAGTTGATTTTAATGATCTTATCAATCTTACAATAGATTTATATATAGAATTTCCAGATGTTCTCGAAAAATATCAGGAAAGATTCAGATATATAATGGTAGACGAATATCAAGATACAAATTTTGCCCAGTATAAGCTTACAAGTTTGCTTGCTTCAAAATACAGAAATATCGCCGTTGTAGGAGATGACGACCAAAGTATATATGCATTTAGAGGAGCAGATGTATCAAATATATTATCATTTGAAAATGAATATCCAGATGCAAAAATAGTAACTCTTACAAAAAATTACAGAAGTACAAAAGCTATACTTGAAGCTGCTCATTCTGTAATAAGTAATAATACACAAAGGAAAAATAAACAAGTTGTTGCCGAAGGAGAAGAAGGAATACCTCCTGTTATAATGCCTTGCGAAGATGAAAGAGAAGAAGCTCAATTTGTAGCAGACTCTATAATAAATTATTCTATAAGCAAAAGATTAAATTATGAAGATTTTGCTGTACTCTTTAGAATGAATGCTCAATCAAGACTATTTGAAGAAGCATTCAGACTTAGAGGTTTACCTTATACTGTAGTAGGTGCTTTTCAGTTTTATGAAAGAAAAGAAATAAAAGATATACTAGCTTATTTAAATTTATTCGTTAATCCTGAAGATGAAGTTTCTTTGCTTAGAGTTATAAATATACCTAAAAGAGGAATCGGAGCAGTTGCAATAAATAATTTAAATGAAACAAGTATAAAAAACGGGGTATCTTTATATCAAACTTTACTTAATTATGAAAGTATAGATGAAATTTCTCCAAAGGCAAAAGCTGGTATAAAAGATTTTCTTGAGGTTATAGAACATTATCATAATCTATTTACAGTTGATAAAAATGATTTAGAACGTCCTAAACTATATGATAATATAAATAAGTTTTTAGATGTTATTGCATATCATAATGAAGTATTAAATTCAAGCGATACCAAAGAACAAGGTGCCAAAAAAATGGAGAATGTAGAATCTCTTATGAACGGCATACTTGAATATGAAAAATCAAATAAGAATGCTACATTAAAAAATTATTTAGATAGAATATTACTTATGAGCATAGAAGAACAAAATGATGATGAGGATAAAAAGAAAGGCATAATGCTTATGAGTATACATGCTGCAAAAGGATTAGAGTTCCCTTATGTTTATATATGCGGTATGGAAGACGGTATAATGCCTCATCAAAAAAGTTTAGATGAAAATGGACTTGAAGAAGAAAGAAGACTTTGTTATGTAGCTATGACTAGGGCTAAAAAACATTTAACTTTAACATACTGCAGAAGCAGAACAAAAATGGGAAGAAAAGTTGAATGTACTCCTTCTGTATTTTTAGAAGAAATGAGTAAAAATTTGCCTGAAGAAATGTCTATGGACGAAGAAGAATTTTTATCAAATTTAAAAGCTTCATTAAAACCTGACAACAAATAATATTATTATTGATAAACATTATAAAAAATAAGAGAGAACTAAAAAATAGCTCTCTCTTTTTTATTTAGTATTTTTCATAAAATAATTGCCCAATCAAAACCATTAATCATCATATTTCTGTCCCATTAATTGTCCATGAGATGATATAAATAATTCCATGAAATTATTTAATTTTACTTTATAATTGCCCCACTCTTTTTCTACATCTATTATCATAGTTTGAGGATATACATTTCTTATTGTATTTGCCACATTTTCAGGTAAAGCATTAAAAGGCACAGCAGTATATTCGCCATCTATACTACTCCATTGTCCGTTCTGTAAAAAATCTATTTGTACACCATTTGATAATTTCACTTCAAATTTTCCGTCATCTCTTTCTATTTCCCATATCTGTGCATCCGGATATATTTGTGCTATAAAATTTCTTGATTTTTGAGGTAATGATGAAACAGGAACTACCCAATCAGCAAAAAGACTTGAAGCAGAAATTAAAGTTATTATCAAAATAAATAATTTTTTAGTCATAGTTTATCTCCTTTTTTCTATCAGCTACCGTAAATCATCTTTACAATTATAAGTATAGTATAAATACCAAATTTGTCAATAATATTTACATTTATTTTACAATTAATTTACTAATGATATAAAAAACTAGGGGCTGTCCTAGATAACTTAAATTTGTTAAAATTTAAGTATGAAACGAAGTAAATTAAGTAAAGATAAACAATT
>NZ_CALXRM010000073.1 GCF_944390845.1 uncultured Brachyspira sp. | reverse complement strand
TTGTAGCAATTTAAATTATAAGGAATACCTTCTTTTTTTAAACTAAAAATGTGCAATATCTATGGCTCTTAAACATAAAATTATTAAAAAATATTTTCTTAATATTGATTTTTTATACCAATTTGTTAGATTTATATAACAATAATAAAATAATAAACAATAGGTATTTATATGTTAAAAGAAATAATGCATGTTGGAATAACGGTAAGCAATATAGAAAACTCAATAAAATTCTATAGAGATATTTTAGGATTAACTCTTAAAGGTCAGGCTGTTATGGAAGGCAAAGAAACAGATAAACTATTTGCTATGAATAACTGTAAAGTAAAAATTGCTTATCTTAATGGAAGCGATAATATAATATCCCCTCCTATAGAATTATTGGAATTTGTAAATAATAAAACTATAAAAGATAAATCTCAATTAAATAAAATTTCAATATCAGAAATTTGCTTCAGAGTAGATAATATAGAAAAAGCATATAAACACTTAATTGATAACAATGTAGAATGTTTATCAGAACCCCAAGAATTTGATTTCACTGCTTATGGATTTTCAAAAAGTAAAGCATTGTACTTTAAAGATCCTGACGGAATAATACTAGAATTAATGGAAAATTGCTGATTTTTTATATTATACATGATCAATAAAAATGAACTATAATATACTAAATATATTAATTATACCAAATTTAATAATTGCAAAATAAAACAAATAATTTAAAATATTCAATATAAAATTATGGTGTAGTAATATGAAGCATCTATATAAATTGGACAATGCCGCAAAACTTTTTGTATCTATAAAAAATAAAAAGAACATGCCAATATTTAGATTGTCCGTAGTGTTAAAAGAAGAAGTAAATCCTGAAATATTGCAAAAATCTTTAGATACTACTATAAAAAGATTTCCTACATTTGCATTGATAATAAAGAAAGGATTATTTTGGAATTATTTTGAAGAAAATCACAGAAAATTAATAGTGCAGGAAGATGAATACCCTCCTTGTTATTTTGATAATAATAAGTTGAATAATAACTATTTAGTAAAAGTTGGTTATTATAAATATAGAGTATTTGTTGAAATAAATCATGCTATAGCTGATGCCACTTCACTTATAAGTTTTTTAAAATCTTTACTATATAACTATTTTATTTTTTCTTCAAAAAACATTGATGATAAAAACAATGATATACTCAAAGATGATACATACTCTAAAGAAGATTATGATGATAGTTTTGAAGTACATACTAGAAACAGAGAAATATCAAAAAGAGAAGATAAAATAAAAAATATATATTTAATAAAAGGCAAACCATTAAAAGTATATGGAAATAATGTTGTTCATGGTATTATAAGCTTAAACAAAATAAAAGAAGAAAGTAAAAAATATAATATCACAATCACAGCATATATTTTATCAGTTCTTGTTTATTCTATTTATCAAACAAAAATAAAAAATAAACTTAAAGGCAAAAATATAGTTATATGTGTGCCTGTTAATTTAAGAAAAATATTTCCATCAATATCTTTAAAAAATTTTTTTGGAATAGCTAATATAAAAGTAGAAACTAATAAAGAATTAACATTTGAAAATATTACAGAGATAGTAAAAAATGAAATGAAAGAAAAAATAAATGAAGAGAAGATGAAAAACTTCATATATGAAAACACAAAATTGGAAAATAATATATTTGCCAAATTCATACCATTATTCATTAAAAATTTCATGATAAATTTGGTATTTAAACATATAGAAGATAAAACAAAAACAATGACAATATCCAATTTTGGAAATATAGTACTTCCTGATGAAATGAAAAATTATATAAGTCATTTTGAAGCGGTACTCTACCCTACAATACATAGCCCATTAAATTGCGGAGTATGCAGTTTTGATGATAAATTGTCAATAACATTTGAAAGAACAATAATAGAAACAGATATAATAAAATATTTCTTTAAATATATATCTAATATTTCAGAAATAGAAATTTATTCTAATGATTTTGGAGTATAATATATGTCATACTGCAATAATTGTAATTTAGAAATAAAAACCAATAAAAACAAATGCCCTTTATGCTTTAAAGAATTTGATAATAAACAAAACAAAATAATACCTGAAGAATATCCTTCTTATGAATCATTTTATAAGATGCAAAATAAAATTAATATAAACAAATTAATATTAGTATGTTCAATAACAGCTATTATAGCATTAATTATTATTGATATATTTACTTCAAATAAATTTAATTGGTCTGTAATATCTGCCTCATCAGTAATAACAGCATATTTTACCTATGTATGTTTCACTGCAAAAACACTTTATATAAGGCAAAAACTTATTATAGAGTTCTTTATAGTTCTGCCGCTGATTATAATAATTGATATATTCACTGGATTTAATAAATGGTCATTTAATTATGTTATAGCACCTTTATCAGCAGCTTTAAATATAGCTATGTTTTTAATTGCCGTAATAGACAGAAAATATTTTAATGAATATGTATCATATATAATATCAGCTTCATTTATTTCTATGATAATGATAATACTTTCATTATTTAATTTTGTATATTGGAGCGGTTTATTAGCATTTATAATTGCTGTTATTTGTATGATAATAATGTTTATATTTTTTAATAAAGAGCTGATAATATCAATAAAAAAGATATTTAATTTATAGTTTTTATATAGGAGTATTTTTTATGAAAATGCAAGAAAACAAAGAAGAAAAAAAAGAGAAATCAGAAGAAAGAAAACATCTAGTAGGAGAATATTTAACCTTCCCTACTATGGCAGTAAATATGATAAGAGCCGATAAAAAAATAAAGCCCTTAAAATATGAATTTGATAAAAATAAAGCACAATATATATTATATTTTCCGCCTCAATTAAAACCTGAAGAAAAGGCAAAAAAATATTTAGTAGTTTATATATACGGCGGAGGCTGGAAAGCTGGAAACCCTAATCTATATAAATTTGTAGGCAGAGCATTTGCAAAAGAAAAATATCATACTATTTTATTAGGATACAGATTAACTCCAAAATATCAATATCCTAATCAAATTGATGATGTATTTTCAGGATTCAACAAAGCACTTTCTATTTTAAAAGAAAAAAATATAGACTATTCAAACATAATAGTTGTAGGTTCATCTGCCGGAGCACATCTTGGAGCATTATTAGTTTATAACAAAGAACTTCAGAAAAAATATAATGTAGATGCTAGTCTTTTTAAAGGTTATATATCACTTGGCGGACCAATTAATTTTGATGTATGCGTAAATAAAAGAATAGCTTCTATGATAGATCAGCTTATAGGAGATTCAAAAGAATACACTTTGGAATCAGTTAATCCTTACAACTACATAGACGGAACAGAAAAAACCAAAGTATTATGCGTACATTCTGAAATAGACCCTATATGCGAAGTTGATAATGCAATTACATTTTCTAATAAAATAAATAGCTTTAATAAAGACTTGGCTAAATGTATAGTTATTGAAAATAAAAATATTTTCCATAATGATTTAGTAAATGGAATATTCTTTAATAAAATGGATAGAGAGAATATATTCCCAAAAGTAATTGAGTGGATAGAAGAAATTTAAGAAATTTAAAAATAAAGTTATAAATAAAAATTAAATAATAATAATATTAAAACATATTATTTTTATCCCGCACGTTGTATGATTTCTTATTATATAAATTTATTATGATTTCAAATTTACATAATAAATAATAAGTAATCAAACGTGCGGTTAATAATATAAAAAATCTAATTTCCATTTGGGCGGGCATGCTTTTTATTTTGTAATGATAAAAAATAAAAACACTATAATTTTGATATAAATTAATAAATATAAAGGGCGGGATTTAGAATAGATTAAAAAGAATTATAATAAAAAAAATCACATCATTCTATAGTTTATTAGCAAATTATCATAAAATCTTACTACAAACAATATTTATTATAAAAAACTCAAGATTCCAAATAAAAAATAAGTCTATTGACAAATTAATTGATGACGATAATAGAGGCATAACAAATGAATGGAAACATATTTTATGAAAAAAAGTTTAATTTATTTATTGCTAGTTTCATTTGTGTTTATAACAACAAATATTAAAGCAAATGCTGAGAATAATTCTATGGTAAAATCAATGCAAATAGAAGAAGTGGCTGATATATCAATATCAGATGAAAATTCCACTATGACTTTTGCTCAATTAGCAGAACAATATGCCAATATCGTTACAGATAAAAACGCTGCACCAGAACAATTGGAAGCACTTGGAAATCTTATTAAATTGTGGATGGATACATTATCACAAAATTCATCTAAAGATCAAATGTTTAATGAATACAGCAGATTAACATCTACATTATCCTGCATGTCTATTCATTTAATATTAAGAATAGCAATAAAAGATAATAATATTCCTACAGAATCCGAACAGAATAATATATACGAAACAATTAATAATAAATTTATACCATCATTTGCCCAATTCAAAAATGATGGCTGGAAAACAGAGTTTAACTTTTATGTTATTAATATGTCAGCAGCCGTTTGCAAATGGTATGAAGATAAATCTCAAAAGCTTGACTATCCGGACTTTAAAGTTTGGAGAGAAGGCAGCTTCTAAAAAACATTATTCATTATTCAAGGAGGAATTAAATAATGGCACAAACAGAAGGAAAAGAGAAGAAAGATCTCAAAAGCCTAATATCTAAATATAAAGAACAGGCTACTGTAGTAATAAAAAAGAATAAACCTATGTAACTTTTTATTATTAAGTGTTATATTTAGAAAATTATTTTATTTATTTTAGAATAAATAAAAACTATCCCTCTTAAATTATTTTAAGGGGGATTTTTTTCTACACCTTATATCATAAAAAATCTGCTCACCGCACGTTTAATAAATATTAAAGAAAAAATTATTTTTATTTATAAATTACTCTATATATCAAAAATAATACACCGTGCGTTAATTTAATCAAAAAATATATATAAAACTTGGGCGGGCTTTTAATAATCATTACAGCACTATATAGAAAATAATTCAATAAACGCAGATAAAAATAATAAATTTAACGGGCGGGGATTGTAAATAGAATTAAAAATGTATATAATTATAGTATTATTTATTTCTGTATATAATTCTACTATACATATAAAGAATTCAGTTGTAAAAAATGAATAATAGTACCTTGACAAATAAAGTCTTTTAAGTAAAATGTTAATAATATTTTAAGGAATAATTTTTAATATGAAAGAGATAATATTTTATAATTCACTAACTAGAGAAAAAGAGGTATTTAAACCTATAAACGGAAATGAAGTTGGAATGTACTCATGCGGTCCTACAGTATATAATTACGCTCATATAGGTAATTTCAGAGCTTATGTATTCAGCGACTTACTTAGAAGAGTACTAGAAGATTATGGATATAATGTTAAGTTAGTAATGAATTTGACAGATGTTGATGATAAAACTATAAAGAACTCTAAAGCAAATCATATTTCTTTACAAGATTATACTAAACAATATAAAGAAGCATTCTTTGAAGATATAAAAACATTAGGTATAAAAAAAGCTACTGTCAATCCTGCTGCAACAGATCATATAAAGGAAATGATTGACATTATAGAACTTCTAAAGAAAAACGGACATACTTATGAGGCAGACGGTTCTGTTTACTTCAAAATAAGCACATTCCCGCAATATGGAGAATTAGCTAATCTTGATAAACAAGAATTATTAGACGGAGCTTCAGGCAGAGTACTTAATGATGAATATGATAAAGAAAATGCAAGCGACTTTGTACTTTGGAAAGCATATACAGAAGAAGACGGAGATGTTTGTTGGGACTCTCCTTTCGGAAAAGGAAGACCTGGCTGGCATATAGAATGTTCTGCTATGAGCTGCAAATATTTAGGAAAGCATTTCGATATACATACAGGCGGAGTTGATAATAAATTTCCTCATCATGAAAATGAAATAGCACAAAATGAAGCTGCTTTCAATGAAAAATTTGTTAATTATTGGCTTCACTGTGAGCACTTAATAGTTGATGGAGAGAAAATGTCAAAATCTAAAGGCAATTTCTATACTTTAAGAGATTTAATCAATAAAGGACTTTCTCCTGAAGCTATAAGATATTCTCTTATAAACTCACACTATAGAAAACAATTAAATTTCACTATAGAAGGTATAAAACAATCTCAAAGTGCTATTGATAGAGTAAATGATCTTATATTCAGATTAAAAGATATAAATAAAACTGATTCAAATGAAGTTAATGACAATTTATTAAAAGAATTAGAAGTATCTAACGAAAAGTTTTCAGATTCTATTTATAATGATTTGAATATATCAGAGGCTCTTGGAGTATTATTTACACTTGTAAAAAATATAAATACTTCTTTTGATTCTATAAATGTAAACACAAGAGATGCTATTTTGAAATTCATAGAAAGAGTAAATAATATAATAAATTGTTTCAAAATTTCAGATGCAGAAAACAGCAGTGAAGATGAAGAAAAAATAAATAAACTTATAGAAGAACGTACACTTGCCAAAAAAGAAAAGAATTATCAAAAAGCAGATGAGATACGTAATGAATTATTATCTATGGGTATAGAAATAATGGATACACCACAAGGTGTTAAGTGGAAAAGAAAATAAACTTTATACAAAATAACAAATAAAGGCAATCATGTGGATTTACTAAAAAAAACATTTCAGCATATAGAAGGTATTGGAGAGAAAAAAGAAAGCTTATTATGGGAAGAAGGAGTTATTGATTGGGAGGATACTCTCGATAAAATAAACTACTATGCTATGCCCAAAAGTATGAGGGAAGCATTAAAAGATGAATTGCCTAGAACTATATATAATTATAAAACAAAAAATTATAATTATTTTCTAAAGAGGTTCCCTACTCCAATTATATATAGACTTTATCCTGTACTTATGGATAAAACTGTATTTTTGGATATAGAAACCACTGGAATAAAACCTTCAAAAGCTCATGTTACAGTTATAGGCTGCTATGACGGCAAAGATATGAAAGTATTTGTACATGGCAGAAATGAACATGAGTTTTTGGATTATATAAAAAACTACTCTATAGTTGTTACATTTAATGGCTCTTGTTTTGATATACCATTTTTAGAAAGATACTTTGCTACAACAATAAAATGTGCCCAAATAGATTTGCGTTTTGTTTTAAAGGATTTAGGTTATACCGGCGGATTAAAAAAAATAGAACAAGATGTGGGCATTTCAAGAGGTGATAATATGGTAGGTGTTAATGGATACACCGCCGTTTTACTTTGGAATTATTATCAAGATACTAAAGATGAAACAGCTATAGATTCATTAATACATTATAATTTACTTGACACTATTAACTTAGAATATTTAATGTGCTTAGCATACAATAAATACGCTGAAAACTATCATTGCCAAACTATAGAATACAAAACACTGCCAACTATAACTAATTATAAGCCTAATAGAAAACTTATAGAGGCACTTCATAAGAAACCTTATAAATATGCTCCTAGAAGCGAAGATTAAATTAATAAGCCTGTTCTAATATAGTCATTATAGAATCAAAATTCATAGCTCTAGGAAGCTGATCCATACCGCTATATTGCAATGCCAACTCAGCAACCTTATCAAATTTGCTTCTGTCTATATTTATTTCATTTAATCTTGTAGGCAAATTGATATTAAGTAAGAATTTCTTTATATGCTGTGCTGATTGGTTAGCTATCTCAAAAGGAGTCATTTCTGGGTCTATACCATCTATAACATTTGTTAATACAACATATTTATCTGGTGCAACAGTAATATAATATTCCATTATATGAGGCAATAATATAGTACAAACCATAGATTTATTAACAGCATAAACACTATTTATAGCAATAGATAAAGCTCTTATAGCACCTAAAGAACTATGACAAGCAGATGCAGCACATAACATATTAGCAGTAGCCAAAGGTACAATATTCTCAACATTATTACTGTCAGCTATCAATTTTTTTAAGCCCTGCATACTTATTTTCATAGCATGAACTATTAATGGTTCAGTTATGCTTGTAAGAGTATTGCTCATATATATATCAAAAGATAAAGCAAATACAGATAAAGCACTGCTTATAGTATATTTTACAGGAACTGTAAGATATAATGAAGGATCTATTATACAATTTGAAGCAAAAACATTACTTTCATTATTTTGCTTATTTATTTCATCATATTTGTCATAAAGACACATTCCAGTAGCTATTTCAGATAAAGAGCCCAATATAGTAGGTACAGCTATAACAGGCAAAGGATTATGATATACAGGCTGGCCATTAATATAGTCAGAAGCCTCGCCGCTATTAGTAACAACAACAGCAGCACCTTTAGCTGTATTTTGTATTTTAAATCCGCCTACAGCAACTATTGATTCTGCTTTGCTATATCTTACCAAATTGGCAATTATATCAGCAGCATCGCTTGTACTTGTTGAATTTATGTCAGAATATACCATTACATTAATAAATTTGTCATTTAGCTTATTTACTACTTGATCTATTAATCCTGTTTGATTGAAAGAAGCTCCGTCTGTTACTAGAACTGTTCTTCCGCCGTACTTTTTTATAGTATCCGCTAAACAATCAAGAGAATCTACTCCAAATGTTATTTTTGTAGGTATATTAAATTCTATTATAGCCATATTATTCTCTACATATTTATATTTCTTATTATAATTTTCGGAAAGATTAGCTAAAATTATTAATAACTATATGAATAATTTAACAGTAAATTTTTAATTATTATTTTTTGACATATCGGTATCTATTAAGTTTTTTTAAATATAGATAATAAGTTACTATATATAATTATGAATAAAGAATATTATATAAAAAAAGCTGAAAAACTATACAATAATAAAGATTATAAGAATCTTTTTGAAGTATATAAAAAGTTATTAGAGTTTGAAGAAAATTCTATATACTATTTTAGGGCTGGATTTTCTTTATATATGCTTCAAGATTACAGAAGGGCTATTATATACTTTGAAAAAGCCTTTGATATGGCAATAAAAAATAAAACACATATACATTATTATTATTTTTTCTACTTAGGAGCCTCATATAACAATATAAATGAATATGAAAAATCAATCAAATATTTGGAAATGTCATTAGAATTATCGCCGTATAATCATAATATACATAGATGGATAGCTTCCGGATATTATAATTTATCTAACTATCAAAAAGCATTAGAATATTACAGCAATGTATTAAGTATAGATAACAATAATCCTGAAAATTTCAAATCAGTGGGACTATGCTATTATAAATTAGAAAATTATAATGAGGCTATAGAATATTTAGAAAAAGCTATAGAATTATACAGTAAAAATAATGAAAAAGATTATAAATCAATACTGCTGCTTGGAATATCATATTATAGAATAGATAAATATAAAAAAGCATTAGAGAATCTTTTAGAAGCAAAATATATATCACAAAACAATGATTCTGTATACTATTATATTGGACTTTGCCATTTATCTGTTAAAGACTATATAAATGCTATAGATAATTTTAATAAACAATTAAGTTTGCTTGAAGAAGATAATATATCCTCCATATGTTATTTAGCTATATGCTATTATCAATTAAAAGAATATAAGAAACATTTCAGCCTAATAAAAAAAGCAAGGAAATTAAGTAAATCGAATAATAATAAACATCAGCTTTGCAGTATTTGTATTTAATATACACTAAAAATTTTTAACTTTGTCAACTACTAGCCGTAGTGGCAACCCGCACGGTATCGCTTATTCTTAACGAATGTCCTTTATACGCGACCGAAGGAAGCACTGTAAAGTGTGCGGCTGATTACTCATTATTATAAAAATCAATAAATCTATATTACAAGTAAAACATATTTCTTAATATTAGATAATCTTTTATTTTATAAAAAATTATAATTTACATTTATGAAAAGGTAAAAATTGACAAAATATAGTTGTTTAGGTATATATTGAAATTTTTTAAATTTATCAACTTTTTGTTGTTCTTTTTACATCAACAGACTCAAAGAACATCTATATAATTAATAAAAAAATAGGGTTTTGCAATTTTTATTTATTACAAAACCCTAAATATAAAAAATAATATTAATATTATTCTAATACATAACTATATAAATCTGTTACAAATGGTCTAATTTCATCAAAGTCAAAAACTATTTCTGTTTCACCTAAAACATAAGGAGTTATAGTATATATAGGCCATACAAAATGCATACCATCAGCATAGATATAAAAAGATGTATCAGCTAAAGTTATTTCATCTAAAGGAACTAAGTAACTTTCTTCATTTCTGTCTTCTATTGATAAAAGTTTTTCTCTCATAAGGCTTTTTAATTCAGTATCATCAAAATCTTTTATAAAATTAGTAACTTCTATTTTTTCACCTGTTTCCAATGAATATACTAAATTATAATTATTATACACTCCATGTGCTCCGCCTAAATATAGTGTTGAAGTTCTTCTTATAGATATAGTTTTATCATTAAAATAAGTTATGTTGATAGATTCACTTGATTCATAGCTGTAAACTGAATTTGTTATCCATTCATTATAAAAATCACTCATATTATTTTCAAATAATTTTGATATGCTTCCTTTTTTATCTTCAAATTCTAAATTTTCATTTCTTCCTAAATTATTTAAATTAAAATCTTCATTTATATCAAAAGAAATTTTATCATATACTTCTAATTTGTTAGTGTCATTAGGTATAAGTAAAAATATAGAATCTCTATATGAGAATGTTGAGGCACTTCCATATTCATTAGTTTCTGAAACATTTGTATACACATAATTATATACTGCAGCTTTCAATGATGAAGTAGTATTTATTTCTTTTGATGAGCTATTTAATGATTTGGAAGTCATTTTAAATGATGTAATATTTGAATATGTAGTTTCTATACTATCGCCGTTTTCAGCTTCTGCATATATTCTATTATTTGTTATATCAAGAATACTATTTTTATTATAGAATTGATTTATATCATTTAAATTTTTATAATTAAAAGCTGTTTTTATCTTTTCATAATTAGGCATTAATTCAGAATAGCTGTCTATATAGTCAGGCCATCTGTCATTTAAATATACAGAAAAGAAATCACCATCATAATTTTTCATATAATAATGATGCGACATCCATTCTATGCCTTTATTTTTATTATTTTTAACTTCTTCTGTTTTAACTGAATCTGATGAATAATTATTAGTTGCTATTTCATTAGTTTGAATTACTTCTGCTGAATTATTATTTATATTATTATTTTCTTTATTTGAACATGACATAAGTGCTATAATAGAAAATATAATCAATATACTTTTTTTAATCATAATTGTTCCCTTAATTTTTTATTCCAAATACAAGTAAACATAATATACCTACTCTATATGTTTGTCAATATAAAATATTTATGAATATCATTATTTTTACAATATAATTTTTTTATTTATTGACAAATATTAATATTTTATGTATAAATTAAATATTAACATAATATTTTACATAATTGGATAAGCTTTATGAAAAAAACGATCTATTTATTTTTAATTAGTATTTTTATCTTTACATTAATTGCATGCGGCAGTAAAGATAAATCAGGCGAAAGCATCAGAGTAAGTATAGGGGCTGAGCCTCAAAGTATAGACCCTTCATTCTTATCAGCGATAGACAGTATGATATATGCCGTACATGTATTTGAAGGACTAACAACAAAAGATAAGGATAATAATATAATTGGAGGAGTTGCTGAAAGCTGGGATATATCCGAAGACGGACTAAAAATGACTTTTCATTTAAGAGATAATGCAAAATGGTCTGATGGAAAGAATGTTGAAGCAAAAGAATTTGTATATTCTTTTAGAAGACTTGCAGATCCAAAAACTGCATCAGCTTATAGTTTTTTAATTACGCCAATAAAAAATGCAAGTAAAATAATAGAAGGGACTTTACCTATAGAGGAACTTGGAGTAAAGGCAATAGATGAAAAAACTTTGCTTATAGAATTTGAAACTCCTACAGCATATTTTTTGGAATTGGCATCTGTACCTATATTTTCACCTCTTAGAGAAGAATTTATAAGTGATGATTGGACTTTTTCACCTGATACATATATAGGTAACGGCCCATACAAGATGGTAGAAAGAAGACCAGATGAAATAATATCTTTAGAATTAAATACTAATTATTGGAATAAAGATGCTATAGTAGCTAAAAAAATAGATTTCATAATGTTTTCAGATGTATCAACTGCTTATGCCGCTATAAAAGAAGGTTCAATATTATACTCATATAAAATACCTTCAAATGATATAGATTTGCTTAGAGAAGAAGGATATTTAGTTGTAACACCTTCATTAGGAACTGCTTACTATGCTTTAAACAATACAAACGAAGTACTAAAAGATAAAAGAGTACGCAGAGCATTAGCACTTGCAATAGATAGAAATTACATCGTAGAAAATATCACTAAAGGCGGAGAAAAGCCTGCAGCTGCATTTATACCTTACGGACTTAAAGATGTTACAGGCGATTTCAGAGAAAACGGCGGCGGATATTACAGTGTAAAAAAAGAAGATTATCAATCTAATATTGAAGAAGCAAAAAAACTTTTAGAAGAGGCAGGATATAAAGACGGCAATAATTTCCCAGTATTAGAGTTTAAAACCAATCCTGGTGCCGGTGTTACAATAGCAGAAGCTGTTCAGCAAATGTGGAAAGAAAATTTAAACATAGATATGACTATTACTCAAGAAGAATGGTCAGTATTTCAAAAGAACAGACAAACAAGACAGTATGTTACTTGCAGAGCAGATTGGATAGGAGATTATCTTGACCCTATGACTTTTGCTGATCTATTTGTAAGCACAAGTGCAGGAAACAGAGTGGGATATAATAATCCTAATTATGATAAACTTATATTAGAAGCTAAAAATACTATGGATAACAAAATAAGAATGTCTAATATGCATAAGGCTGAAGATATGCTTATAGGTGAAGACATGGCATTCATACCTCTTTATCATTATACAGCACCATCAATGCAAAGCCCAAAACTTAAAGATGTTTCAGTAGATACTTTAGAAATAAGAAGATTTTTCTATTCTTATGTAGAATAAAAGAATAAATATAAAAACAATATCAAAGCTAGTATTTATATTTTTTAAATACTAGCTTTTTAATAAAACAAATATTAATTTATATTCTTCAAAGCAATAGCTAATTGACTATACCCAGCATTTCTCAAACTATACACCTCTGAAAAACCGCTCTTATCCATATATATAGCAACTAACCCCGCTCTGCTTCCGCTGGCACAATAAAGTAAATATTTTTTTTGCTTATCAAGACCAGAAATCAATTTTTCTGTATTAGGATCATTTAAATCCACCAATACACTGCCCTTTATAAAGCCAGTTACAGCTGTTTCTTCAGGACTTCTAATATCCAATAACTGTACATCATCATTTTTATTTATGAGATCAACAGCCTCATCAATATTCAAATATTTAACCACACCAAATATCCTTTAATTAAAATATACTAATCATAGGTATAAGATATTAACACAAATACAAACAAATATCAATATTGAATATTATAATAAAAAATTTAATTTACAATTATAGAATATTATTATAAATGATTATAAAGAAAAATATTTATAACAATTATAATTACATAATAAAATAATTTATAAAAGGAAATAAATTACTTTTCAAATCTTCTAAAAGGCATATTCTCTATAGCACCTTCAGCACCTATAGTTTCATTCAACTGACCATTTATAAGGAATATTACATTATCTATTCCCTCAAATTGAGTAGCAGTATACACAAATTGATAAATTTGAACCATAGTTCCTTCATTGCCTAGAGGATTAAATTCGAAACTCTCATTAAAGTTTAGATATACTGTATCGCCTTCAACAAATATATCAAGTAATTCTGTATCTTTAGGTATACAGCTTATTATATTTCTGCTATTTTCCTCATCGGTAGCACCTATAAGTAATTCTTTTATAGCTTCTTCTACAGATGATTTATTATTAAATTTTCTCTCTCTAAATATTAATGTTATAGAACCAGTATTTTCACTGTATTCCACTAAATATATACCTTCATCATTATTTCTTTTCAATTCTCTTTGTGTTGAAGCTCTTGTGATAGTATTATTTGCTTTTTTTCTTCTGTAATTATTAATATCATTATGAGCTTTCTTCATCAATTCTTCTTTATATGTTTTTTCTGATGAAGCATTTTCTTTTATAACAGAGTTATTTAAATTGTTATTATTATTTAAATTATTATCTATACTATTATTATTTATTATTTTACTATCATCTTGTTTAACAGAAGTATCATCTCTTTTTATAACAGAGTTATTGTTATTAGGATTAACCATATCATTAATTACTCTATTATAATCAATATTAGCTTTATCCAATGAATCATTATTAATAGTATATACAGATGACTGAATAATTTCTTTTCTGCTTAACTGAGAATTATTATCTGTTTTTTTCTCATTATTATTTTCTTCTCTTTGAACAGTATTAACTTCATTATCTTTTTTATTAACATTATTATCTTTCAAATACTCATCTACATTAAAAGTATATTTTTCATTTGTAGTTTTCTCTGTAGTTGGAGTATAGTTTGAAGGAGTTTTAGTACCATAAGTTGTACTTGATGCCGGCTTCATAGTTGTAGTTTCTCTCTTTGCTGTATTTCCTTGAGGTTTTAGAATATCAGCAAACATACTTTTGTTATTAGTACTTTGGGAAACTTTATTATTATTTTGTGAAGTATTAACTTTTTTAGTATTGGTACTAACTTTATTATTATTATTATTAACAGGAACTCTCTCATTTAATGTTTGAGAATTATTATTGTTTCTGTTTTCTAATATCATCTGCTGTAAATAATTATAAGGCTTATCAGTTTCAGCACTTTGTTCTATATTATCAATATTATCAATATTTTCTGTACTTCCTGTATTTATTGTACTTTCTTCATAATAAGTTTCTGTATTATTAATATCTGGATTATTATCTATTATAACAATATCATCATCAGTATTTTCTTCTAATAAGAGATTATTATTATCATCATTATTATTCATATTATAATTACTTCCGGAAAATAAAACAGAAGCATGATTATCACCATAATCTACATATCCGCTGTCATAAAGTATAGAATTATTGCTTCCGCTGTTATTAAAGAAAGGAAGTAAAGATTCTTTAGTTATAATACTAGAATTAGTAAAATTATCTATATCAGCAAAAGTATCCAAACCAGCCTCTATTTTAGAGTTAGTTTCATAAGTCATAACTGATAAAGTTTCATTTGTATTTTCTTTGATGAAAAAATTAAATAAAGGTATATTATTCAAAAAACTCATTTTATCAGAATTTTCTGAAACACCGTCAGTTTCTAAAACCAAAGCCTGACTATGATTAATACTGAAAAAATCCTTTATAGCAATATCCACCATAGGAGAATATTTTTTTACAACAGAAAAAATTACAGCAACAAGAATTATAAAAGAAACAGAAATAATTAAAGGCTTTTTTAAATTTATTTCCTTGCTATCATTTCTTATTTGTCTTGTATACAATATACCTTTAGATTTAGCTTTAAGCTGCTCGTATCTTGGCACTTTATCACTCCAAATTATTATATATCGTGTTAATTATCGATAAAAAGATAAAGGCAATTAGGATTTTATTTAATGATACATTTTAAGCATTGAATTGGTATATACCTAAACAATTATATTTTGCCAATTTTATTTTTTATATTGTTATTATTTTCGGGGACTAACCCCACCGCTCTGCGTACTTCGTAACCCCCCAGTTCTTTTGCCGACGCTCTGCGTGCCGTAGGCAAGGCACCTACTCGGTGGTGGCACAAGTCACAGCCCGCCTTCGGCGAGAACCTATATCCTCGCCAGGCTAGGATACGCTTCGCGAAAGACTGCATTTTGGCTTAAATTTAGCAATTTATCTTACATGTATGTAAAACATAATTAGTATGATTTAATACTAATTTTATATTTGCACTTTTTTGTTCTTTGACGAAGTCCGCCTGTGGCGTGCGGCGGGAAAAAGAACAAAAAAATTGACAAAGTTAAAAATTTTTAGTATATACCTAAACAACTATACTTTGTCAAAAGTAAAGTTATATTTTTG
>NZ_CALXRM010000072.1 GCF_944390845.1 uncultured Brachyspira sp. | reverse complement strand
TAAATTAAAATCCATATTATTATTATACAATATATTAAAAAAATGACAAACTTAAAAATTTTCAGTATATACTGAAAATTTTTAAGTTTGTCAATTTTTATATTGTTATTATTTTCGGGGACTAGTCCACACACCCCTAGTTCTTTTGCGACCGAAGGAAGTGCCTGCGACTGAAAGAAGTACCTTTAGGTATGGTATTGGCATAAAGAACCATACGAAGTACGCCTGCGGCGAAAGACTGCATTTTGAACCTAAATTTTAGGTGTTACCACACATGTAATACATATTAAATAATACAATGTTGTAACACTTGCGTTTTTCGCTCTGCGTGCCGTAGGCAGCAACTTTGACGAAGTCCGCAGAGCGTGTGCAGCAAAAAAGTTGATAATTCTATATAAACTGCATCAGTTGAAAAACTTAATTTTTTTAGTTTATTTAACATTAAACACAATTTCTAACAATTAATTATATATCTTATTATTTAAAAAATACAGAATGTTTCTTACAAAAACTTTATGCCTCCTCTTACTCATATAAAAATTAAAATAAATCTGTCAATCTAAAATCCCATATAATTAATACTAATAAAGTATAAACAAATCTTTTACTTATCTCTTTTTTGTTTTCACTCTTTTTAAAATCAATAGTAATATTTATTTGCTCATCATATTCCCCCTGAATTTTTGATGTCATAGTAAAAATATCTTCGTCATTTGATGAAAATGAATAAGTTATAATACCATCATATCCTATTACATTACTAATATTCATTTCATATTTTTTAGTAAAATACTTAAAAGTAGCATAAGTTGCATTAATATTTTTTATTTTATTTATTTCTTTTTCCAAATTATTTTTATCTAATTTTATAACGGTTAATTGCTGTAAAGGCTGTGCTATTTCATAATCTTCAAGCTGTTTTCTCCATTTATTTATAGTGTCATCGTCCATTTCTATAGGACTTGCTAAATTTATAAAATTATCATCATTAATTTTTATTTCTTCATCTTCACAGTTTGAATAACTTCCGTCGCATGAATATCTGAAAGTTGTTATAAAATTAGAATCTTTGTCATATAGATTCCATATCAAAGATGAAGCAAATTTATTCATCATAACATTATCAATAAAAATATCTTTGAATATATCATAACTATATTTATTACCGTTTATTAATGTAATGGCTAAAAGATTAGAATTATTTTTAATAAACTTTTTTATTTCTTTTCTTAATTTTGTTATTTCTACTTTTAACTTTTTATCAAGATTTTTAGGAATCTTTTTCAATTCTTTATTATTTTTTATATCAAACAAGCTCAAAGAATAATCACTATTCAAAATTAATTTATAATCATCGCTTAACTCTTTTTCACATTGAAAATTAAATCCGAAATCAAGAGCATATCTTAATCTAAATTCACTATAATCAATATTCATTTCTTTAAGTAATTCATTAATTATTTTTTCTGCCTCGAGTCTAACTTCTGTTTTTTTTGTAGTCATAAATATTTTATATAATAATTTTAGTGCATATTTACTTTGATTATTTAATTTAATTGTTATAAGTGAAAGTTTTGTGTCATGTACTTTATATATATTTTTTAAAGCCTCATCTCCTCCATATATTCCATAAACAAAAGCAGCAGTTTCTTTGTTGGTTTCATCATAAATATTTTGTATAAACTTTATGAATGATTCTTTATCAAGTAAATTAACTATATTATCAATTTTTACTAATCTTTTAACATCTCTTTTGATAGACAAATATTCCAAATATATATACTTTATAACATTAATATTAACTTCTCTTGATTTATCTTTTATTAAAACTTTATAATCATTATTTATAAAACTCACTTTCTTATCATCTTTTTTATTATAATTGTTTTCAATATACTTTTCTGCTTCTTCTATAGTTTTGAAATTATAATTTTCTGTAACAGATGAAAGTACTGAAGAAAAATCACTTTCAAGTTTTTTTCTTAAAGCTACAATTTTTTTATTTGTATCTTTTGAAATGAAATCGTATATTTCTTTAACATTATCTTTTGTGATATTTAAATAATTTTGATAAGAACCATAAAATGCCTGAAGATATGCTCTGATTCTCAAAGGCAATTTTTCTTTATCATCGCATAAATCAGTCATATTTAACATTTTATTTAAATCCCAATTTGCTAATGAGTAATAACAATCATAGCTTTTAGAATACTTAAACATTGAGTCAATTTTTTTTAAGTTTTTTGTATTCCATTTATCAAGAGGCTGATTAAATGAAAGAGTATCACAAAACATGGCTTCCATATTTTTCACATTAGATACATTCCAGCTATTTAAAGGCTGATTAAAAGCTTTGCATTGTACAAACATCTCATGCATGTTTTCAACCTTTGAAGTGTCCCATTTATATAAAGGCTGATTGAATTTATAAGCTCTTCTAAATGTACCTTCCATAGTTTTGACATTAGATACGTCCCAATCATTAATAGGCTGATTAAAAGCTTCACACTCACAAAACATATAACTTAAATCTTCAACTTTACTGACATTCCAATTATTTATATTTTGATTAAATGATTTAGCATAATTAAACATAAAACTCATAGTTTTAACATTTGAAGTGTTCCATTTATATAAAGGCTGATTAAATTTCATAGCAGCCTGAAACATACCGCTCATATTTTTGACATTAGATACATTCCAGTTATTTAAAGTATGATTAAACTCTATCGCCCAAAAAAACATAAATGACATATCTTCAACATTAGAAGTATCCCAATCTTCTATGCCTTCAAAGTCTTTCCTTTCACTTTTATGAAAAAGATAACTCATATCCTTAATAAGGATTGTATCTACACAACTAAGTTTTATACCGTCAGTAAATACTAAATTTTTTAATTCTTCTTTTGTTGCTGGTTTGTACTTATTCATAAATTTGCTATAATTATAGGTATAGAATTATATTATTACCTAAACAACTATATTTTGTCAAAAATAAATTTATATTTTTGTTTTTATATCTGGGGCTTTGCCCCAGACCCCACTTCTTTTGGTGCCCCAAAGAAGCAAAAAGGCTATATTTAAGCTTAAATTTAATAAATTATATTACATATAATACAAAATTAGTACTATTTAGTACTAATTTTATCATTGCATTTTTTGGTTCTTTTTGCTGCGGGAAAAGAACAACAAAAAAATTGATAAACTTAAAAATTTTGGGTATATACAAAATATTATACACTGTAAAAAATAAATTAACTATAAATTTTAAATGATTTATTTCTATAAAAACTAATACAAATATTATAATTTGTTTATTTCTTCCATACTCAAACCCGTTACCTTACTTATAATATTAACATCTATGTTTTCTTTTTTCATATTTTTAGCTAATGAATATTTTTCTTTTTCAATACCTTCTTTTATACCTTCTTCCTTTCCTAATCTTCTTTCTTCATCAAGCATTATTTGATTGCCATATAAGTATGCTTCTTTCTTTTCATATTCCATCATCATTAATTTACTTTTGACAAAATTATTATATTTTTTCTGCACTTCTTCCATTATAGGTTTTTCTTTTACTATTTCAGACATAGAAGCCTCCAAATTTTTGCTTGTAAATATTTTTAACCAACAGTTTAAATCTTTACTTAATATGTTTTTCTTGAATTTTTTTAACTCTATTATATGTATTTGAAGATGATCTGTTAATAACTTTTTATTATTCATCTCATAAAGCATATAACAAGAATGTATATTTTTTGTCTTATCTAAATTGAAATTTAATAGATTAATACTTATTACAGGAGTTAATTCATCATATCTTTCACCATGCTTTAATAGCTTATTGTAATTAGCTGCCCAATAATAAAGTATTCTCTCTGGAAATCTTGAATTACCTTGTAATTGTATCTCTATTATGACTACTGAACCATTTTGAGTAATACATTTTACATCGACAATAGTTTCCTTTAAGTTTTTATTTTTCTTTAGATTAAAAGGGGTTAAAATTTCAACAGAGCGGAAAGTCTTCATATTGGCATTAAGCATTATAGAATTTATAAAATCTAAAAGTATAGACTCACTGCTTCCCTTATCAGTAAAGAGATATCGTACAAAATAATCATTTAAAGGATTGAAATATTTTTTTATATTTAAATTATTTCTCATAAATATATTATACTGAAAATTACTAAGTTTGTCAAAATTAATTATGTATATTTATTGTTTATAGAGCAGACACAAAACATGATGCCTACTCTATAAAATATCAAAAATTAAAATAAATCTGTCAATCTAAAATCCCAAATCATTAATACCAATAAAGTATAAATAAATCTTTTACTTACTTCTTCACCATTTTCATTAGTAAAATAAATATCAATTTTTACTCTGTCATGAAAATCAGTGTTTGAATTAACATTAGCATATATACTAAAAGTATCTCCATTCTTTGATTTTAAAGAATAACTTGAAACAACATCATAGCCTATATACTCAGTATACATTCCATATCTTGCACCGAAAGCTTTGAAAGTACCATAAGCTATTTCTGAATTATCTATTTTTTCTAATTCGCTTTTCAAATTATCTTTATCTAATTTTATGATAGTTAATTGCTGTAAAGGCTGTGCTATTTCATAATCTTCAAGCTGTTTTCTCCATTTATTTATAGTTTCATCGTCCATTTCTATAGGGCTTGCCAAACTTACAAAACTATTATCATCAATTTTTACTTCTTCATCTTCACAGTTTGAATAACTTCCATCACCTGAATATCTGAAAGTTGTTACAAAATTATCATCTTTATCATATAAATTCCATATTAAAGATGAAGCAAATCTATTCATAATAGCATTATCAATAAAAATCTCTTTAAACAAATCGTAACTGTATTTTTCTCCGCTTGCTAATAAAACAGCCAAAAGAGAAGCAGTATTTTTCATAAAAGAAGGAATTTCTTTTCTTAATTTTGTTATTTCTTCTTTTAAATCTTCAGAAAGATTTTGAGGTGCTTTTTTAAGTTCCTTATTATTTTTTATATCAAAAAGACTCAAAGAATAATCGCTATTCAAAATTAATTTATAATCTTCATTTAATACTTTTTCACCTTGAGAATTAAATCCGAAATCAGATGAATATCTTAATTGGAATTCATTATAACTAATATCCATCTTTTCCATTACTTCATCAATCAATTTATCAGCTTCATAACTGACTTCAGATTTTTTTGTATTTGAATATATTTCATATAATAATCTAAGGGCATATTTACTTTGCATATTTAATTTAATTATTAAAAGCGAAAGTTTTGTGTCTTTTTCTTTCTTATATATATTTTTTACTGCCTCATCTCCTCCATATATTCCATAAATAAAAGCAGCTGTTTCTTTATTAGTTTCATCATAAATATTTTTAGTAAAATTTATAAATGATTCTTTATCAAGCAAATTAACTATATTATCAATCTGTACTAATTTTTTAACATCTCTTTTAAGAAGCAAATATTCCAAATATATATATTTTAAAACTTTATTTGCAACTTCTCTTGATTTATCTTTTATCAAAACCTTATAATCATTTATAAAGCTAACTTTCTTATCATCTTTTTTATTATAATTATTTTCAACATACTTTTCTGCTTCTTCTATAGTTTTGAAATTATAATTATCTGTAACAGATGAAAGTTCTTCGCTAAACTCACTTTCTAATCTCTTTTTAAATGACAAAACTTTTTTATTTGTGTCTTTTGAAATAAGATCATATACTTCTTTGACATTTTCTTTTGTAACAGTTAAATAATCTTTATAAGAACCATAAAACGCCTGAAGATACGCTTTGATTCTTAAAGGCAGTTCTTCATACCTTTTAAAACATAAATTACTCATTTCTGATACTTTATTTAAATCCCAGTTTGCTAATGAGTCAAAACTATTATAACCTTCGGCAAAGTCAAACATTCCAAACATTGTTTTTAATTTTTTTGTATCCCATTTATCCAAAGGCTGATTAAAAGATTCAGTACCTCGAAACATAGATTCCATAGTTTTTACATTGGAAACATTCCAGCTATTTAAAGGCTGATTAAATTTTAAAGCCTCATTAAACATCTGATTCATATTTTCAACCTTTGAAGTATTCCATTTATCAAGAGGCTGATTGAATTTGAAAGCACTTCTAAACATACCTTCCATAGTTTTTACTTTAGATACGTCCCAATCATTAAGAGGCTGATTAAAATTAACGCATATACTAAACATATAACCCATATCTTCAACTTTACTAACATTCCAATTACTTATATCTTGATTAAAAGCTTTAGCATAATTAAACATAGCCCTCATAGTTGTAACTTTTGAAACGTCCCACTTGTCTAAAGGCTGATTGAAATTTTCTGCTACCTGAAACATACCGCTCATATTTGTGACATTTGATACATTCCAGCTATTTAAAGGCTGATTGAATTTTTTACAATTATCAAACATTCTAAATGTATCCTGAACATTAGAAACGTCCCATTTATCTAAAGGCTGATTTAAATCCTGACAATAATAAAACATAAAGCTCATATGCTTAACTTTGGAAACATTCCAATTATTAAGATTATGATTAAACTTAGCTTTAGAACGGTTTTCATAACTATCATAACTCATATGGGCAAACATATAAGACATATCCTCAACATTAGAAACGTCCCAATCTTCTATGCCTTCAAAATCTTTTCTGGTGCTGTTATGAAAAAGCTCGCTCATATCTGTAATAAGGCTTGTATCTACATCATAGAGTTTTATTCCGTCAGTATATACTAATTGTTCTAATTCTTGTTTTGTTTCAGGCTTATATTTCTTCATCAATTTCTCCTCATAATAAGTTTACATAATTATAATATGGATTTATAGTATAATATATATTGTATAAATTTTCTATATTTAAAAAGAATTTTATTTTTGATTACTTCTAAAAATAATTTTATTATTATGATATAGTATGCTATTTATTTTGCGGTTTATACCAATTTGGCAATTTATTTTGAAGCATGAAAAATTTTCTTTCCAATCTTATATTATGTAATGAGCTTGTATCAACATAATAAAGTTTTATTTCATCAGTAAATACTAATTATTTTTTGTTAATGTTTTGTATTTATTCATACATTCATATTTAATTTCTATTTATAAGAAGTTTACATAATTTTTATATTGTTATGCTCAATATATAAGTTTATTTTATTAATATCTTTAATTACTATTTATGTAAATTTATGTTAAAAAATTAATTATAATTCAATAAAATATATAAAATGTTGAGAAAATAATATAATATGTTAAAATAATACAAATTTATATAGTTTGGAGTAAGAAATGGCAGATAATAAAAGCATAATACAACGCGATGAGCTTCACAGCAAAATATGGAAAATAGCGGACGACTTGAGAGGAAGCGTTGACGGCTGGGATTTTAAACAGTATATACTTGGAATGCTATTTTACAGATATATTTCTGAACATCTAGCAAACTATATAAATCAAAATGAATGGGACTCTGGAAACAAAGAATTTAATTATGCAGATTTAAAAGATGAAGATGTTGAAGATGTAAAAACTGATATTATAACAGAACAAGGATTTTTTATATATCCTAGCGAACTTTTTGAAAATATAAGAAAAGAAGCTAATAATCAAATCAATAAAGAAGACAGCAAAGATAAACATAATCTAAACGAAAGACTTCAGAAAATATTTAAAGATATAGAAAACTCAGCTAAAGGAACAAAAAGCGAAACAAAAATTGCAGGGCTTTTCGATGATATAGATGTAAACAGCAATAAATTAGGCCCTACAGTATTGAAAAGAAATGAAAGATTAATAAAACTTATAAATGGTATTGCTGATATAGAACTTGGAGATTTTAAAGATCATTCAATCGATGCATTCGGTGATGCTTATGAATATTTGATGGGTATGTATGCATCAAATGCAGGCAAAAGCGGAGGAGAGTTTTTTACGCCTCAGGAAGTTTCTGAACTTCTTACAAGAATTACTGTTACAGGAAAAAGTGAAATTAGAAGAGTATACGACCCAGCATGCGGAAGCGGTTCATTACTTTTAAAGTTCAAAAAAATATTAAATGATGAAGAAAGAAAAATATTTTATTTCGGACAGGAAATAAATATCACCACATACAACCTATGCAGAATAAATATGTTTTTGCATGATATAGGTTATGAGAAATTTGATATAGCTCATGGAGATACTTTAACAGATCCCAAACATGTAGACGATGAACCTTTTGATGCAATAGTTTCAAATCCTCCCTACTCTATAAAATGGGCAGGCGAAGACAATAGCCTTTTAATAAATGATCCGCGTTATGCTCCTGCCGGAATATTGGCACCAAAATCTAAAGCAGACTTTGCATTTATTCTTCATTCACTTTCTTGGCTTGATACTGCAGCACTTGCGGCAATAGTATGTTTCCCGGGCATTATGTACAGAGGCGGAGCAGAACAGAAAATAAGAAAATATTTAATAGACAATAATTTTATAGAATGCATTATACAGCTTCCTGACAATTTATTTTACGGCACATCAATAGCTACTTGTATAATGGTATTATCAAAATCAAAGATAGACGGCAAAACTTTATTTATAGATGCAAGCGAAGATTATGAAAAGGCAACTAATAATAACAAATTAAGCGATAAGAATATACAAGATATTTTATCTTATTTTACAAAAAGAGAAACTAAAAAACATAAATGCTATTTAGCCAAAAAGGAAGAGATAGAAGCACAGGACTATAATTTATCAGTATCCACTTATGTAGAGCAGAAAGACACAAGGGAAAAAGTAGATATAAAAGTATTGAATAAAGAAATTGAAGAAATAGTTTTGAAGGAAGAAAAACTACGCAAAGAAATAGATAAAATCATCAAAGAAATAGAGGGCTAATATTTTTATATGAGCGTACTAGAAGATTTAATAAAAAAACACTGTCCCGACTACTAGCCTATACCCATTGGGTACGCTTTGCGGAGGCAACCCGCACAGTATATCATAATATTATGGATAGTCCTTTATACGTGCGGCTGATTACTTTTCATTTTTCAAAATTAGAATATCCCGCCCGCCCACCCTTTAAAGTTAAACAAACATTTTTAACAAAATAAGCCTAAGAATTTAAAAAAATCTTAAATAATCAATTTTTTTGTACATAACCGAAAGAATTACAGTCATGTATACAACTAACTCCATATAGTAAAATATTGTAAATAGCTTTTTATAGAGCGGCTGAATATCCAACTATTACAATAAAAATATTTTTGATAATTTGCTATAATCTGTTATAATGTAAAGTATTATATATTGTAGGTATTAACTTAATATGAGCGTACTAGAAGATTTAATAAACAAACACTGTCCCGACTACTAGCCGTAGGGGCTTCCCGCACGGTAATGCCAACATTATCAAACGTCCACTATACGTGCGGCTGATTACTTTTCATTTTTCAAAATTAGAATATCCCGCCCGCCCACCCTTTAAAGTTAAACAAACATTTTTAACAAAATAAGCCTAAGAATTTAAAAAAAATCTTAAATAATCAATTTTTTTTTGTACGCAACCGAAAGAATTACAGTCATGTATACAACTAACTCCATATAGTAAAATATTGTAAATAGCTTTTTATAGGGCGGCTGAATATCCAATGATTACAGTAAAAATATTTTTGATAATTTGCTATAATCTGTTATAATGTAGAGCATTAAATATTGTAGGTATTAACTTAATATGAGCGTACTAGAAGATTTAATAAAAAAACATTGTCCCGACGGCGTGGAATATGTAGAATTAAATTCTGTAATTGACTATGAACAGCCTTCAAAATATATTGTACAAGATACTAAATATAATAATGATTATGATGTTCCTGTATTAACTGCTGGTCAATCATTTATACTTGGTTATACAAATGAAAAAGATGGAATATATAAAGCTAATAAAAAAGAACCTGTAATTATATTCGATGATTTTACAACTTCTTTTCATTGGGTTGATTTTAATTTTAAAGTAAAATCATCAGCAATGAAAATACTTAAAGTTATAGATGAAAATAAGTCAAATTTTAGATATTTATATTATTGTATGAAAAATATCAAATATATACCAATAGAACATGCTCGTCAATGGATAGAAAAATATTCTAAATTTACTATACCACTCCCACCAATAGAAGTACAAAAAGAGATAGTGCATATATTAGACACTTTTACAGAATATCAAGATTGCCTTAATGAAGAATTAACACTCAGAAAAAAACAGTATGAGTATTATAGAAATAAGCTGTTGACGTTTAGAAATGATAAATCTCAATGGAAAAGACTTGGAGATATAGCTCATATAGTAATGGGACAATCTCCAGACTCTAAATCATATAATAAAAACAATATCGGTCTTCCATTTTTACAAGGATGTGCTACATTTGGTACAGTTTATCCTTTAATTAATACATATTCATCTGATATTAAAAAAATTGCTGTTAATGGTTCTATATTAATGAGTGTAAGGGCTCCTGTTGGAAAATTAAATATAGCTAATACTGATATATGTATAGGTCGTGGGCTATGTAGTATTAATTCTAATTGTGAAGTCAGTAATAAATATATATTTTATAGTTTGAAAAACAGCATTAAATACATTTCAGATAAATATAAAGGTGCCATATTTGATTCAATAACTTCAGACGGAATAAGAAATTTAAAAATTCCAGTACCGCCTTTGGAGGAGCAAGAACGCATTGTTAAAATACTTGACCGTTTTGACGCTTTATGTAATGACATTAGTTCAGGTTTACCTGCAGAAATAGAAATGCGTAAAAAACAGTATGAATACTACAGAGATAAATTATTAACGTTTAAGGAGAAGAAAGTTTAATTATATACCGAAATTTTTTAAGTTTGTCAACTAATGGACTTTATATAAATGTTAGCTACTTTTTTGTAGCACACGCTCTGCGGACTTCGTCAAAGTTGCTGCCTACAGCACGCAGAGCGAAAAACGCAATTGCTAGAACTTTATGTTAAAAACATTCCTATTAAATATAGGATATACCCAAAAAATGCAGTCTTTCGCGAAGCGTATCCGAGCTTGTCGAGGATATAAAGTTCTTTTATACCAATAAAAGAACTGGGGTGTGGGGCAAAGCCCCGCAAATATTTTAAATTGACAGAATATAATTGTTTAGGTATATACAAAAAGTACAAAGTATTAGTAAAACTTTTATTTCTATATAAAAGGCTTTATCCTGCGTTTTTTATTTAAATAAAATTTTTTGCTTCTTTTTTCAAAAAAGAAGACTTGGGATATATAATAAAAATTTGTTCTTTGCCAACATGATGTAATTGTTTTTTGTTTCTTTTTTACAAAAAAGAAATACATTTTTTGGTTCTTTTTTGTGTAGGCAAAAAAGAACACATCATTAAATAGATTTGTAATAATAAAAATATAAATAAGAGGTTATTTTATGGAAAATAAAGAAAACATTGATATCATTAAAATGTCTGAGGAAAGTACTGTTGTCGCTAAATATATACCAGTAGAGAGAACAAGAACTAAATATCAAACTGAAGAAGAACTTGAAGAAGGATTTATCAAACAGCTTACAGAACAAGGCTATGAATATATAAATATAAAAAATGAAAATGATTTGATTAAAAACCTTAGAAAGCAATTAGAAAAATTAAATGATTATACTTTTACCGAAAATGAATGGGATAATTTCTTTCATAATACTATAGCGAACGGTAATGAGAAGATAGAACATAAAACTTTTAAGATACAGGAAGAACGCATTTTTATATTAAAACAGGACAATGGAGAAACTAAAAATATTTATTTAATAGATGCTGATAATATATATAATAATAATTTACAAGTTATTAATCAATATAAAGAAGAAAGTTCAGCGAAAAAAGCCAGATACGATGTTACTATTTTAATAAACGGCTTGCCTATGGTTCATATTGAGCTGAAAAGAAGAGGCGTTAATATAAGAGAGGCATTCAATCAAATAAACAGATACGGGGAAGAAAATTTCTGGGCAGGTTCTGGGCTTTATCAATATGTACAATTATTCGTTATATCAAATGGTACTAATACAAAATATTATTCAAATACTACAAGATATAGACATATAAAGAATAGTGAACGTCAAGTAAAAACTTCAAATACTTTTGAGTTTACGAGTTTTTGGGCTGATGCTAGAAATAAAATTATTCCAGACTTGGTGGATTTTACTAAAACTTTCTTTTCAAAATTTACTCTATTAAATATATTAACTAAATATTGTGTATTTACTTCAGACAAAGCACTTTTAGTTATGCGTCCTTATCAGATTGCAGCAGCAGAGAATATTATAAACAAGATTATAATATCAGAGAATCATAAAATAAGATCAAAAAAGGAATCAGGCGGTTATATTTGGCATACCACAGGAAGCGGAAAAACTCTTACAAGTTTTAAAACTGCCACTTTAGCTAGATCGCTTCATTTTGTAGATAAAGTGCTTTTTGTAGTTGATAGAAAAGACCTCGATTATCAGACTATGAAAGAATATGATAAATTTCAAAAAGGTGCAGCCAACAGCAATACCTCCACAAAAATATTAAAAGAGCAATTAGAAAAAGATGATGTAAAAATAATTATTACTACCATTCAGAAATTATCAAGATTCATTCAGAAAAATGAAAATCATGAAGTTTATAAAAAGCATATTGTTATGATTTTTGATGAATGTCATCGTTCTCAATTTGGCGAGATGAATGAAAAAATAAAAAAGGCTTTTAAAAATTATAATATATTCGGATTTACCGGCACACCTATTTTCAAAAAAGAAAAAGACGATGAAAAATATCCGAATCTAAAAACCACTGAAAATGCTTTTGGAGAAAAACTTCACACATATACTATAGTTGATGCCATTCGTGATAAAAATGTTTTGCCTTTTAGAATAGATTATATTAATACTGTGAAAGAAGCTAAAGATTTTGAAGATAAAAAAGTAAAAGGCATAAATACAGATGATGTACTTTTAAATGATGAAAGAATAAGATTAATAGTAAAATACATAATAGAACATTTTGATCAGAAGACTTACAGAAATTCTAATAATGCCGCTTATAGTCATGATATTATTGTAAATGTAGAGGATATGGCTAAATCAAAACATAATACTGTTAAAGAAAAGAAAGAGAAAAGAGAAGTTAAAGGATTCAATTCCATTTTTGCAGTATCTTCAATAAAAGCAGCCAAGAAATATTATAAAGAGTTCCAAAAACAAATAAGAGAAACTTCAAGCAATTTAAAAGTTGCTACAATATTTAGTTTTGTACAAAATGATAACAATGATAATTATGATGACACAATTCAAGAAGAAAATTTTGAACCTAAAAATCTTGATGAAGATTCAAGAGAGTTTCTTGAAAGTGCTATAAAAGATTATAATCAAATATTCAAAACAAATTATGATACATCTGATGAGAAATTTGAAAATTATTACAAAGATGTTTCATTGCAGATGAAAAATAATCAAATTGATATTTTAATAGTAGTAAATATGTTTTTAACAGGTTTTGACGCCCCTACTTTAAATACTTTATGGGTTGATAAGAGACTACAAATGCATGGTCTTATACAGGCCTTTTCTAGAACGAACAGAATTTTGAACTCTGTTAAAACTTTCGGAAATATAGTTTCCTTCATGAACTTAGAAGAAAATACAAACAAAGCTCTTTCTGTTTTCGGCGATAAAGATGCCAACTCTATAGCATTACTTAAAACTTATAAAGATTATTTTAACGGATACGATGAAAATGGCGAGCATGTTTTAGGATACACAGAAATTGTTGATTTACTTAAAACTAAATTCCCTATTAATGAAGCTATTGTTACAGAAGAAGACAAAAAATTATTTATTAAATTATTTGGTGATTTATTAAAAATAAGAAACACTCTTTCTGCTTTCGATAGTTTTAGAGAAGACAGAGAAAAAATACTGTCTGACATAGATTTTCAGGATTACAGCGGAAAATATTCTGATTTATATACAGAGATTATTAAAGACAAAACTAATAATAATCCTGAAATAGAAAATATTCAAGATGATGTTGTATTTGAAATAGAACTCATTAAACAAGTTGAAGTAAATATTGATTATATACTTCTAATAGTAGCAAGATACAAAAATGAAAATAAAGACAAAGATACTATAATAGAACATGTTAGAAAATTAATTAATGCCGGTATTGAATTAAGAAGTAAAAGAGAATTGATTGAAAACTTTATTAATCAAATGAATACTTCCGACACAGATATTCAAGAAGAATTCTATCAATACGTAAAAGAAGAAAAAGAAAAAGATTTAATACAAATAATTAAAGACGAAAATTTAAAAGAAAAAGAAACAAATGATTTTATAACTAGCTGTTTTGAATATGGAGAGATAAGAACTTCAGGAACAGACATTGATAAAATACTTCCTCCAATATCAAGATTCAGCAAGCAGGGAAATAAAATAGAGAAAAAACAAATTGTTGTAGAAAAATTGCAGTCTTTCTTTGAAAAGTATTCAGGTTTAATATAAATATTTTAAATACATAAAAAAATTATACTATTACAAATATATAAATATTGTAATAGTATAATCATAATAAATATATTAACTATTTATTTTTTATTATTTTGTTTATGCTCTTTTATAATATCTTCTTTCTTATCAATCAGTTCTTTTAATTCATCATAATATACATTTTCAAGCTTTTTTATAAAATCTTTTAATTTGGTATATTGTATGGATTCTGTATAAACTTCTTTAATATTGCATTCTTCAAGCATAGATAAAAGTCTTTTTTTATGATTTCCTCTAGCAAGAAAATAAATATTAAGTATTGATTTAACATTTTTTAAAGAAAGAGCATTTTCAAATATGTTATCAATAACACAAGTTTTATTTATTTTCCAATCACCTATTGACTGATTAAAACTTTCACAGCCGGAAAACATATCTTTCATATTTTTAACATTACACACATTCCAATTATTAATATCTTGATTAAAATTCTTTGCATTAAAAAACATACGATTCATATATAAAACATTAGATGTATCCCAATTATATAAAGGCTGATTAAAACTATAAGCATTCTCAAACATAGAAAGCATATTTTCTATATTTTTTACATTCCATTTGTTAATATCCTGATTAAAATTTTCTGCCTCAAAAAACATACATCTCATATTTGTAACATTTGAAGTATCCCAATTATTTAAAGCCTGATTAAAAGTTTTACATTTACAAAACATACCGCTCATATCTTTTACTTTACTTACATTCCAATTATTAATATCTTGATTAAAGTTAAAAGCTTCTTCAAACATACTTCGCATATTTTCAGCATTGTAAGTATTCCAGTTATTCAAAGGCTGATTAAAACTTTCTGCTCCTTTAAACATACTATTCATATCTGTAACATCAGAAACATTCCAATCATTCAAACTCTGATTAAACTTTTTAGCTCCTCCAAACATACTATACATCTTATTAACATTACTTACATTCCAGTTATTTAAAGGCTGATTGAAATTTTCTGCTTCAAAAAACATACAGCTCATATCTTCAACACTAGAAACATTCCAATCGTTTAAATCTTGATTAAATACCTTACATCCATTAAACATTCCATACATATTTTTAACATTGCCTACATTCCAATTATTCAATGGCTGATTGAAAGATACTGCACCATAAAACATAAAACTCATATTTTCAACATTAGAAACATTCCAGTTATTTAAATCTTGATTAAACTTTTTACAACCCCAGAATATACTATTCATATCTTTAACATTAGATACATTCCAATCACCTATATGCTGATTAAATTCTTCAGCACCGAAAAACATACAAGCCATATTTTCAACTTTGTATACATTCCATTTTGATAAATCATTATTGAATTTTCTGCAATTAAAAAACATATCATGCATATCTAAAACATTAGAAGTATCCCAATTTTCAATACCATTAAATTTTTTTCTTGTAGATTCTTTAAATAAACAGCTCATATCATTTATTAAACTTGTATCTATATCGCCTAAATTAATATTTTCATCATCTGTTAATGTTTTTAATTCTTCTTTTGTTGTTGGTTTATACATATTTATACCTTTTAATTAAACATACCTCTTATATTGCAGTCTTTTTTTATATTCCATCTGCTTATATTTTTATTAAATGATTTTGCACCACTAAACATATATTGCATATTTTCGGCATTAGAAACATTCCAATTTGAAATATCCTGATTAAAATTTTCAGCAAAAGCAAACATTGAATTCATATATTTTACTTTAGATACATTCCATTTACTAATATCACAATTAAATTCAAATGCTTCTTCAAACATATTTGACATATCTTCAACATTTGAAACGTCCCAATTTGAAATATCATTATTAAATTCATAACAATTTCTAAACATATAACGCATGTTTTTTACTTTACTTACATTCCAATTATTTAAAGATTGATTAAATATTTCACAATCATAAAATAAAGCATTCATATTTTCAACATTAGACACATTCCAAGAATTTAAATCTTGATTAAAGTTAGTACAGCTTTCAAATATATAACTCATATCTGTAACATTTGAAACATTCCATTTATTTAATGACTGATTAAAAACTTGACAATAAGAAAATAAATGCGACATATTTTTTATATTTGAAGTATCCCAATTATTTATATTATTATTAAAATTTTCACAAGATAAAAACATATAACTTATATCTGTTACATTAGAAATATTCCAATTTTCTAAGCCTTCAAAATTTTTTCTTTTAGAGCATTCAAATAAATGACTCATATCTGTTATAAGAACTGTATCTATATCGCCTAAATAAATATTGTCATCTTGCACTAATTCTTTTAATTCTTCTTTAGTTTGAGGTTTATATTTCATTATTATGATTCCTAATTAATTTTTTATATTTTATATCTTTTAAGGCAATTTTAAAAGTATAATTTTTAATAAATACTAAATAGTATAGCCGCATAAAAAGTTAATATAAAAATAAAAAAATTATTTTTTCTAACGCACGGTGAATGTATTTTAATAATAAATTAAATTAGAATTCATATTAAATTATATTTTTTGTATTATTCTGCGTGCGGTGATAACACAACAAATTTAAATAAAACTTGGGCGGGTACTAAAATTTCTGATAAAGCAATAAATATACCTAAACAAATATATTTTGTCAATTTTCAAACAGATGAAAGTTCTCTGCTAATGCTATTGATAATTCACGTT
>NZ_CALXRM010000071.1 GCF_944390845.1 uncultured Brachyspira sp. | reverse complement strand
TCTAGTAATTTAAATTATAAGGAATACCTTCTTTTTTTAAACTAAAAGTGTGCAATATCTATGGCTCTTAAACATAAAATTTGTTTAAAAGCCCACCCTATTATATTTATTATTTTATTCAAGAATTTTAACTTTATTATCCTTATCGCTTAATCATAAATTTCAGCACCCACCCAAGTCTTTTTTAAATTTATTATTCTATTACCGCACGCAGAATAAAACTAAAAATATAGATTTATTTATAATTCAAATTTTATTATTGTTAAAATTTCATTTACCGTGCGTTAAACAGATTATAAATTTAATCAGCACTTGGGCGGGCATGCTTTTTCTTTTTATTTATTTAATGAAAATAAAATATATAAGTGTAATTAGATAAAAATAGATATAGGGGGGATTCATAAAAAAGCCATAAAAAAATAGCCAGCCCCATTAAAAATAATAATGAGACCAGCTATTTTAAATTAGTTTGCTATAAAACGTACTATAAAAATTTAATCAACCAATTATTGGATCAAACGTAAAGCACCTTGGTTCATAGTATTAGCTTGAGCTAACATAGCTAAATTAGCTTGGCTTAAGATTTGGTCTTTAGCAAATTTAACAGAAGTTTCAGCCATATCAGTATCTCTTATTCTGCTTTCAGAAGCTGCAGTGTTTTCATAAGCGATCATTAAGCCTTGAGCAGTAAGCTCTAATCTGTTTTGATAAGCACCAAGATTAGATCTTTGTTTAGAAACTTTCATTAAAGCTTCATCAACTAAACCTATAGTACTGTTAGCTTTGTCTATAGAAGAAATAGAAATACCAGTACCTTCAGGAGTTTGTAAACCTAAAGCAGCAGCAGTCATAGTTCCGATATAAACTCTTCTTCTTTCGTCCATGTTTGCACCCATATGAAACCACATAGAAGCAACAGGAGCACCACCCTCATTAGGGTTAGCAAATCTACCAGTTAACATGTTAAGAGTATTGAACTGAGCTTGGCTAGCAATACGGTTAACTTCGTCTACTAACTGAGAAACTTCAACTTGAATAAGCATTCTGTCAGCATCAGTATAAATACCGTTAGCAGATTGTACAGCTAATTCACGTATTCTTTGTAATATGTCTTGGCTCTCTTGAAGGTAACCTTCAGTAGTTTGAATGAAAGATATACCGTCTTGAGTATTTCTTTCAGCTTGACGTAAACCACGGATTTGTGTTCTCATTTTTTCAGATACAGCAAGTCCAGAAGCATCGTCTCCAGCTCTGTTGATTCTTAATCCAGAAGATAAAGCAGACATATCTTTAGCAAGATCTACATTTCTGAATTTTAAAGTACGTTGTGCATTTATAGCACTAATGTTATTATTGATGATCATCGTCATCCTCCATGATATTTATTCAAAAAGGCATCCGTGCCTAATTGTCAAAAAAAATATTAAAGAGAATTTATGGTATTCCGACAATCAATAATGACTATATGAAGTTGCCAAAATACCATTAAATCCTATATTAGGAATATAAAACGCCAAAATATATTCCTACAAATTATATGGTATCAACAAAGCAAACAGGGAGTTCAAGACCGCCAAATACTTGAACTCTCATTTTGCTATACCTAAATTCTCGGCCTAATCGGAATAAAGTTTAATTTTATTTAGCATTTTTTTCGATTTTTTATTAAAAAAATTACAAAAAGAACCGGTTACAATACATTTTACACATAAAATTAATAAAAAACTCTATTTTTTTAATTCTATAACAAAAATATTATAACTAAAATCATATAATTCTATCAAAACAATAATAAAAACTATAATTTTATAAAGAAATTGCATCAATTAACTTTATAAAGTTTAATTATAATTAATAAAAAAATTAATTTTTTTAAAAAAAGTTAATAATAAAATTTCAACTAAATACCATATATTTCTAATAATTTCATAGCAGAAACAGTAAATTCTGTAAAATTCACATTAAAACCAAGTATTTTATTTACATTATTTTTACAATTAGTAATATATTTGTAGTATACGTACGATTAAATATATTATATCTCTAGTATTTGTAAAAATATTGTAAATTATTTGTAAATAAATATTGCATAAATACGTCAATCTGCTATAATAATAAATGTAAAGAGAATTTACAAACAACTGATAAAAGGAGATACAGTATGACTAATAACTTAAAACTTTTTATAAGAATAACACCTAGCCAACTACCTCAAAATATTAGAGATTTTTTAGCTGCTAACTACAGCAAGGCAAAAATAGTTTATATCGATAAAATAAGAGATGAATACGAAATAAAATTGAATAACGGTATATACATCAATTTTGATAAAAACGGACATTGGAACTATATAAGCAGCGATGATAAATTATCAGAACAATTGCTTCCAAAAAATTTAGCAAACAAATTAAAAAGCATAATGAAAAAATATAAAAATGCTGATGTATTTGAAATAAGCAAAAGAATAGAGTTCTACAGAATAAAATTAACTAATTCTTTAGAATTATGTATAAGACATAATGGACAGGTATTATAGCATAATTAGTTATATTTGTATCTCTTTTTTAGTCTTTTTATATTATTGGCTTGAAATTCTTGATGGATTTCAAGCCTTTTTTAATATTTAAATTTTTAAATATTAAAAGTTTTATGATGAATCTATACAAAAAATATTCATTTTGTAAATAATAAATATACAACTTTATATATTTTTTATAAAATACGCCATATTGTAAAGTCTAATTACTTAATAAGAATTATTATCAAATAAAAATGATTGATTATTTTTTATATTATGATACTATTATACAATAATAAATAAGGATAAAACAATATGATAAAGAAAACAATATATATTATTATAATTGCATCTTTACTATTAATATCAAGCTGCGGTAAAAATGCAAATCAGACAACTTCCCCCTATTCAATCAGAACCAATTAAACCAGTTGAAAGTGAATACACAGTAAAAGGATTAGATCCTAAATACAATGCAACTTGGCAATTTTTTAATGCTGACAGTACAGGAAATAATGGAGTTGATGTTGTTATAAAAGATGGAGAAATAAGCGGTTTAGTAGTATCAAATAAAACAACAAAAGTAACTTTTACTAAAGATGATATTTATAGTATAAAAGATGAAAATAAAAATAAATATTATGACAGATACTATGGATATATATTAAGTTCTTCTGACTGGGTTGGAGAAATACAATTTCCTACTGATGAATATGAAACTGTAGGATATATCTATGCAAAAAGTAAAAAAAAATTCTGATATGATAGTTGGCATACTTGATAAAGCTCCTGGACCTAGAGAAGGAATAGACAAAGGATTTTATGGAAAAAGAAGCCGCACAGATAATGGAATAAAGAAAACAGTAGATATACAAGAAGATTTTGTAACATATTCTGAAAATGGTGTAGAAAAAGTAAAAATACCTTCAAAATTCTTTGACTTATCTAAGGGAGAAGGATTTTACGGATATAGCATAATGCTTGGTCTTCTATATTCCGGCGTATCTATAAATGTACATAATTCAAAAGATGTAAGTATATTACCTAGTGTATACTTTGAATATATTGATGATAATTATTACCTTAATATACAATTAAGAGATGATGGTGTGCCAATTTCAGCAAAATATGATAAAAAAGAAACTATAATATCTCAAGGCGATCTCCTATATGCCAAAGAGTAACTAAGCCATTATTTATCAACCATAAATTTATAAGATGTTTTAAATAAAGTTTTTATTTAAAGCATCTTTATTTTTTAACGATAACTTAAAATGATATATTTTATTTTATGGTTTTTTTATGATAAATTTAAAAAAAATTGCTTTTATATTTTCAGTAATTATTGCCTTTAATAGTTTGTTATTTGCTAACAATTTTAAGGTAATTTCAAGACAAGGCGAAGCATCTGTAATAGTTAATGAAGAACATGCAAACATAGATGTAAAAAAAAGTTTCCCTGATGATTATTTCTCTATATCAACAAAGGAATCATCATATTTAGTAATAGACAATGGAGAAAAATCTATTATATTAATGCCTAATTCTAAAATTACTTATGAAAGCAATAGATTTACACTTCATAATGGATATATTTATATAAAAACAAAACATAATGATGATGTTCAAATGACTATTGCAAAAGATAATAATGCCTACAATTTCAAAGGAAAATCTTTTGCTATTGTAGCTTATGATGATGAAATATCTGCTATTACTTATAATAACGCTGTAAAAATTACACCTGAAACATCTTTAGGTGTTAGTTATTATTTAGAGCCTCATCACAAAACATCAATACTCCCAATATTAAATGGGCCATACAAAACAACTGAAAATGAAAAAACATTAATAGAAAGTGTATCAAGACAATTAGAGATGGAAGTTGCCAGTCATTTAAACGAAGATATAGAAAGATATAATTTCAAAATAATGGAAGGCACAAAAAATGAAACAACCATATACAGAGTAGTACACCCAGAAAAAGGACCGAATGTATTTTTAATAGTTCCTCATGGAAGTGAGAGAGTTGGTACTGATGTTGCTATGGAAAGAATAAATATGCCTATAAAAAAAGGAAGTCTTACTATAGTGCCTATTGCTGTACCAGAAGCATACAGAAAAAATACTAGGGCTATAGAAGGTCAGGATATTAATAATAGATTCTTCGATAAAAAAATATCAAGAACCGATACTGATAAATTGGCAAAAAAGTATATGGAAATGCTCGATGAATACAATATAGATGTTGTTCTTACTTTGCATGAAGGTAACGGATTTAAAGAATTCTTTGGAGATTCCATTATATATGACACTAGAAAATTAGACGATAAAGTAGTTAAAGTACTTAATAATATAAACTCAAGAATAGAACCTATGAAGTTTAAATTCAAACAAATGTACTATCCTATGCCTACAACTATAACTTATTATGCCACAAAAAAGAATATAGAGGCATTTGGAATAGAATTAACTAGAAATTTAGACTATGACAAAAAAAGAATAATAATGCATACCATATTAAGTGAATTTTTTAAAATATATGAAATGGAATAAAAATTTTATAAATATATTATAAAATTTCAACGCACGCAGAGTAAAGCCAAAAATACAGATTTATTTGTAATTCAAATTTTATTATATTGTTAATTTTGTTTGCCGTGCGTTAAATAAAGTTTTAAAATTTAAACAAAATTTGGGCGGGTGCTGGAATTTATAATTAAGCCGTAAAAATAATTCATGTTATAATTTAAAATAAAGCAGTAAATTTTAAAGGGCGGGATATCTAAATAAAGTTTTAAAGCTTAATTACATTTGCCCACCCTTTATTCTTTATTGATGCAATTTTATATTATTGCTCTTAATTTCTTTTAAGTCTAAACTGTATTATTAACACCCACCCAAGATTTTTTAAATTTATAATCCATTCACCGCACGGAGAATAAATCTAAAAATACAGATTTATTTGTAATTCAAATTTTATTATATTGTTAATTTTGTTTGCCGTGCGTAAAGTTCATTTCAATCCATATTTATCTTGAATATTTTTTATATTTTCTTTAGCTGTATTATTGTTAGGATTTAATTCTAAAGCCTTTTTAAAATCTTGTAATGCCTCCTTATACTTACCTAATTTTTCTTTAGCAAATCCTATATTATTATAAACATCGCTATAATTAGGGTTTAACTCTATAGATTTATCATAATCTTTTATAGCTTCTTCATACTCTCCTAAATTAGATTTAGCATTTCCTCTGTTATAATAAGAATCAATATCATTAGGATTTAATTCTACAGCTTTATTATAATCTTTTATAGCTTCTTCATACTCTCCTAAATTAGATTTAGCATTTCCTATATTATAATAAATAGTAGCATTATTAATATCTAACTCTATAGCCTTATCATAATCTTTAATAGCTTCCTCATATTCTCCTAAAGCAGATTTAGAAATCCCTCTATTATTATAAGCAATACTATCATTAGGATCCAATTCTATTGCTTTATCATAGTCTTTTACTGCTTCTTCAGATTGTCCTAAATTATATTTAGCAAAACCTCTATTATAATAAGACATACTATTATGAGAATCTAACTCTATAGCTTCATCATAATATTTAATAGCCTCTTCATATTGTTCTAAAGCAGAATGTACATTACCTAATAACAAATAACTTTCAGCATTATTTTTGTCTAGTTCTAAAGATTTATATGCATCATTTTTTGCTTCTTCATGCTGTTTTAAGGCATTTTTTGTTCTGCCTCTAGCACTATAATATTTTGACGTACTATTATCAAGTTCTATTGCTTTATCAAAAGATTCTACAGCTTCTTTGTATTTTCTCTCTTTATGATAATTAATACCTTCTTCATAATATTTATCTGATGATGACATATTTTACCTCAAATAATTTTTTATTATAAAAATATTATATTTCGTTTTTTGGTATTTTCAAGCTGCGAGTATTTAATACTAATAAAAATTTACTTTTTTGGCGAAAATACATTAAATAAATTCTCAAGCTAATAAGCACTTGGGCGGGGGCTAACAAATTCTAATTAAGCCATAAATATAATTAATATTATATTTAAAATAAAGCAATAAATTTTAAAGGGCGGGGTATGTAAATAAAGTTTTAAAGCTTAAATTACATTTCCCCACCCTTTATCTTTATTGATGCAATTTTATATTATTGTCTTTTATTTCTTTGAAGTTTAAACAGAATTTCTAACAACCCACCCAAGATTTTTTTAAATTTATAATGCATTCACCGCACGTTAAGTAAAGCTAAAAATATAGATTTATTTGTAATTCAAATTTTTATTATATTATTAATTTAGTTTACCGTGCGTTAAATAAATGTATATACCTAAACAACTATATTTTGTCAATTTTAGTTTTTTCAATTTTATTGCTTGTGGTGGCTTTGCCCCCACACCCCCAGTTCTTTTGTTGGCACAAAGAACCAAAAAGACTGCATTTTTAGGCTATATCCTATATTTAATAGGCATGTTTTTAATATAAAGTTCTAGCAATTGCGTTTTTTGCTACTTTTTTGTGCGGCAAAAAAGTTGATAATATTACATAATGTGCAGTAGTCGGCAAAATGAAATCGTTTCAGTATATATTAACTTTATGTAATTATCTTGTACTAGCGTTATCATCTCTTTCATCTATATTAAGACTGAGTATTCTAAGACCTTCAGTACCCAAAACAGATTTTAAAGCTATAAGGAAAGCTGTATCTCTGCTTGAGGCAATATTACTTTTATATAGCTTCATAGCATATCTAGCCATATTGATTCCGTCTCTTACAGAAAAAGATGCATTATGTATATGAGATTTTTGTAAGAATCCAACAGTAATTTTTAATATTTCATCATCAGCAAAAGGAAGATTCATTTTTAATATATCATATTCTTCTTTAACATCAGGGAAAGGCAATTCTATAGTAGGCTGTAAACGTGAATGTATATATTCAGGAAGCTCAAATGTACTAGCATCATCATTCATAGTAACTATAATTCTAAAATCAGGGTGAGCCTTTATTTTTATACCAGCTATAACACTTTCAACATATCTTCTGTCATCAAGCAAAGGAGCAAGAGAAGCCCAAGTTTTTTCGCTCATTCTGTTTCCTTCATCTAGTATAGCAACCCCACCTTTAATCATAGCAGTAACCAAACTTGAAGCATGATAGCTTATTTTATTGTTTTCTGATATAACAGGAATTACTATCAAGTCTTCAGGCCTTGTGTCTACAGTACATTGAAATATATAAACATCTCTGTTAAGAAGTTCTTTAGCTACATAGTATGATAATGTAGTTTTACCTGCTCCGGGCTTTCCTACGATTCTAGGGTTTAGAGGTATATCATCTTCTGAAATTATATGCCAAGAGGCCATTATTTGTCTAACTAAATCATTCTGTCCTGTCCATTTTATATTTAAATTATCTGGGTGTGATAATGTAAGTTCAACATTTTCTATTTGTACTTTGTCCATTTTAGCCTCTTATTTTAGAAAAAATTATATTATTTAATGATATTATTAATCCAATAAAAAGTCAATTATTTATAATAATTTTAATAATTATATATTGATTATTTAACTTTAATTTATATATTAATATGTTGTAAACAAAAAATAAAGGTCATTTTATGTCAAAAAAAATCATATATATATTAATATCAATAATTTTTATTATTTCCTGCAATAATAAAAACACTGCTAGTACATCAGAAAATAAAAAGGGTTCTGAAGTAGAAGAATCTAAATTTTATTTACTTAAAGGAAATATTTCCGGAGAAGAAGCCTCAATGTATTTATACGTTAACGAAAAGAAAAATACATTAAGCGGATATTATTATACCAAAGATAAAAAATCTATGATAACAGGAAATATTAACAATAATAAATTAAATCTAAGTGAAGCAGATGAAAATAATAATATACATGCTAGTATAGTTGGATCTTTAAGTGATGATATAGTTTTTAGTGCTGAAATAAGATACGAAGAAAGTAATGAGGTTAAAGATATGGAGTTTTCTTTAAATAGAAACCTTCCAGTATACTATGCTGATATATCAGATTATTATAGAAATGAAAGTATAAGTAATTCAATATTTTCTTATCATAGAACATTAATTTTGTTTGATAAAAATAATAAAATAGATTCTTTGGATATGGAAGAATCTTTGAATTATATAAAAGAAGAATGTGATAATTATTATCATGAATGGAAAAGTATATTAGCAGATGGAGTTTCTTCAAATATAACTTATGAAATAGATAATACAGTAAATGTCGGTTATATAGATGAAAGAGTAATAGCACTTGATAATTACTCTTCAATGTATACAGGCGGGGCTCATAGAAGTACAGCCAATCTTCAAGAGGTATTTTCTTTGGAAGATTCAAATCTTATAACTATAAGAGATTTAATTTCTGATTTTAATGATAATAATTTAATATCAATAATGAGAGAAAAAATATTAATGACAGGAAGTACAAAAGAAGATTATTTTGATTTTAATTCTATTACTATGGAAAATTCAACATATAGAATACTTCCAAATTCCATTAATTTTATATGGCAGCCTTATGATATAGCACCTTATTCTACAGGAACAACGGAAATAAGCTTTAGTTTTGAAGAATTAAAGCCATTTGTAAAAGAAGGCTCTCCATTATCATATTTATTTTTATAAATGAATTATTAATTAGGTAATAAAAAAATAGGCATCAGAAAATTATTCTCCGATGCCTTTTTTATTGACAAGAATTTTATTATTATAATGTTTTCATATCTATTACATATCTAAATTTAGCCTGACCAGATGTAAGTTTTTGATATGCTTCATCTATTTGGTTAGCTGAAATAATTTCTGTTTCAGGATAAATTTTATGTTTTAATGAGAAATCCAACATCTCTTGAGTTTCTTTAATACCGCCGATCATAGAACCATAAACTTTTTTACCGCCGGCAAATATTAATCTTGCTAAATCTATGCTTTGTTTTAATTCAGCAGGAGGAAGTCCTACTATAGCCATTTCACCGCCGTATTTAAGAAGCTCAACATAACTATTAATATCATAACCAGTAGGAATTGTAGATATTATTAAATCGAAGCGTACAGGAACATCTTTTGTAGAAGTAAATAAATCTTTAGCTCCCATTTCTAAAGCTTCTTTTTTCTTTTTATCGTTTCTAGCAAATACATAAACTTGAGCACCCATATTAACAGCATATTTTACAGCCATAGAACCAAGTCCGCCGAAACCAGCAACACCTACTATGTCCCCTTCTTTTACTCCGGAAAATTTTAAAGGCGAATAAGTTGTAATTCCAGCACATAAAAGAGGTGCCACTTTTTCCATTGGAGCATCTTTTGGTACAGTAATAGCAAATTTTTCACTTACTACTATATTGTTAGAATATCCGCCGTAAGTAGGTTCATCATTATGGAAATGGTCTTTACAGTCATAAGTAAGTACTGTTTGTCCTCTTTCACAGAATTGTTCATGACTTCTTTTACAAGCTTCGCATTCTCCGCAAGAGTTAACCATACAGCCAACGCCTGCATAATCTCCGATTTTAAATTTAGTAACATTCTTTCCAACAGCTACTACCTTTCCTGCAATTTCATGACCAGGAACCATAGGATATATTCCTTCATGCCATTCGCTTCTTGCAGAGTGTATATCACTATGACATATACCAGCATACATTATTTCTATAAGTATATCATTATCTCCCATAGAATGTCTTGAAAATTCAAATGGTTTGAATGTGTCTGTTTTACTATGAACAGCATAGCCTTTTGCATTGATTCTCTGTCCTGAATTAGCTTCTTCCAAATTTTTATCTAATAGCATATATATATAACTCCTTGTTATTAAATATCTTGTATTATAACATTGAAGTGCACTCCAATGTCAATATGTATTTGATTTTTTTAATAAAAAATTATTATAATTTTTAGTATAGACTGCCGCAATTTAATTTGAATAATTAATGAAGTTTAATATTTTCATATTGATTTATGTCAATGTAGTATACTTAAATAGATTTATGGTATTGTAAAACATAATTTAATTTTTTATAAAGCAAAAAATTTTTGTATAAATTTATTATATAAATAAAAAGGCTGCCCGCTTATAAAAGCAGACAGCCATAATTTTTATTTAAATATTAAATTAATTTCCTGCAACATTTTTTATTAATTTAACATAAAGATCTATTCTTTCTGAAACATAAGTAGTATAAGCACCTTTTGTTTGATAGGAAACATCTACATAAAGTTTATATATCTGAGTTGAATCTTTTTGTATATTACTATTATTTACTATATAGTTAAGAACTTCTGAAGGTTTAATGGTTAATGTTGGTTTCATATCAGGTGTAAAATTTTGTTGGTTTTCAAATATATATCTAAAGTCAATATTAACATCAAGATTCCAAGCATCATCAATACCTTCAGCTGTGTGAAAATACGTAGGATATATTGATAGAATAGTAGAATTTTCAGGTAAATTTATTATATCATATTCTACTGAAGGAGGTGCTGTAATTCCATCACCAATATTTACATCTAAAGGATTTGATGAATCTGCCCCTTTGCCATTTACAGATATAGTGCCTAACCAAGCACTTTGAGGTATTACTTTTATTTCAAAGTAGTAATTTTCATATTCTTGTTGTAATAATGACATTAAATCTTTAGAAAATACTACATTTTCTGCTGGTGTTACTTTTACTTTTAATTTACCCTCATTAATATTTCCAGTGTTAGGAGCAGTAGAGTAATCCCATCTTATATTATCATATTCAACAATAATTTTATCTTTGCTTGCATTATATAAAGTCTCTTGTATTTCTTTTAATACTCCGTATGGTGTACCTACTTTTTGTGCTCTTAAAGTTAAAGAAGTAACACTAATTTCTTTATCATATCCAGCAATATTTATGCTATCTAACCAGTTTTTAAACTCTGTATAAGATATTTCAGGTAAGCTTTTACCTTTTTGAACATTAATTGTAAGTTCAAGTCCTTCTTTTGGATTATAACCTTCAGCAATTGCAGTAAATGTTACTTTAAACTGAGCAGTTTCTCCATCTTTTAGAGTATTATGAATTAAAGTTACAGCTTCTCCCTCAATAAATACATGACTTACATTTTCTGGAGGATAATAAGATCCATAAACATAATTACCTATATCTTGAGAAGGTATATTTACGGTAGTACCAGATAATTGCTCTATTTTTGTAGCCTCTAATCCCAAATAAGGAGCATCTGTATTTATTGTTATTTTATCTCCTATACTATTACCGCTATTGTCAGTTATAATTGTAGGATTGCCGCTTATACTTACATTTAAATCTCTTAAATTAAAGATAGGATTTTTAGAATTTTGTCCCTGAACTGTTAATTTAAGAGTATAACTTTTTGAGTATACTAATACTTTATCTCCTGAAACAGTTTCAAATTCCACATCAAATGTATCATCACCATTAGGTGAAATATATGATATTTTTAAATAAGATGTTTGAGAATCTGCTTTTAATACAGTTTCTACAAATTGTATTAAATCTGTTTTTGCACCGCTATTGTTATCAACAGTTAATGTAGTTTCATAATAGTAATCATATTGAGTTTCAGGTGCTTTAGTTAAAGTTAAGTTTTTAAAGTCAAAATTTAATCCCAAGTTTATATTACCGACTTTATGAAGAGATTCTTCTATATCTTCTTTTGTTATTGTAGGTGTTTCAGCCCATTTAGCATTTGCATTTATTTTTAATGTGAAACCGTCTTTAAAGTCTGGATCTGTTACAGGATTTCCTGTTTCTTTATCTGTAAAAGTTATTTTTACTTCTAATGCATCGCTGTTTGCATTTTGAGGATTTCCATTTCCGTCTGAAGGTGTGCTTCCAGATGTACTAATTCTTAAATCATATTTAAAATTTTCAAAAGTATTAAACAATTTTGAAGATATATAACTATCTAAACCTCTTAAATTACCGCTTTTGCTGCCATTCATTGGTTCTACTGTAAGTATTTTGCCTGTAGCATCTTCTTTAATTGTTCTAAAATCCCATTGCTGCTCACCTGCTTTAACTATACCTATAGTTTTTAATTGTTCTACAAAAGAGCTTGGTGTAGGCTGAGGTGTTGTTCCGCCTCCATTTCCGCCTCCATTTCCGCCTCCATTAGGATCTGTTGGTGATTTACTACAGCTTACAGCAAATAAAGTTATTGCTGCTGCTATAATAATGCCGTTAAAAAACTTTTTCATTTTGTTACTCCTTTTAATTAGATATAATTAAACTTATAATTATTTTGCAATAGCAAAAATAGCTTATAAGGTAATAAGCGATTGTATTTGATAGAAATTTTGAAAATTGATTTTTTAGTAGAGATAAAAAAATTATATAATATTAGCGATGCGATGCGATGCGATGCGATGCGATGCGATGCGATGCGATGCGATGCGATGCGATGCGATTATATCAAACATTTTTTTACCTTCCATTAATTATCATAAAATCATATAGCAAACATACTAAATGTCAATATTTAATATATATTTTTCTAAATATAATTGCAAAATTATTAAAAAATTTTTAATTTTTTGATAACTTTCTTTAAGATAATTTTTACTAATAAAATAAATATAAAAAACTGTAAAATTTTAGTAAAAAAACAGTAAATTTAATTGACATTATTCTGTAAATATACTATAATATAATTGTAAAGATAATTTACTTACTATGTAGATAAGCTTTACATTCATTTTATAAAAAGGAGAGTGTTATGACTACTATAAAAAAAGCATTATCAATTATTTTTGTTTTAGGAATTTGTACAGGTTCATTATTTGCTCAGTATGACGGTTATTATGATAATCAGCAAGGAGGTTATCAAGATCCTTATGGCCAACAAGGACAACAAGGCGGATATGATCCTTATGGTCAGCCTCAAGTACAAGATCCTCAGCAAAATTATCAAGATCCTTATGCACAGCCTCCAGCTCAGCAAGGACAGCAATATGGATACGGCGTACAATTATCTTCTATACCTCAGAATGCTCAGAACTTTATAAAACAACATTTCCCTAATATAAAAGTTACTTTCATTGAAAGAGATTGGGAAGATATAGAAGTATATTTAGAAAATGGAACTCAAATAGATTTCTTCCCTAATGGTGATTGGAAAGAAGTTAAATGCTATGGTAATATGCCTGCTACTATATTGCCTGCTAATGTTATGAATACAATAAGAAGAACTTATCCTAATGCTGCTATAGTGAAAATAGAAAAACAGTTCACTATATTTGAAATAAAATTAAACAACATGATGGAATTATATGTTGATAATAATGGTCAGTTATTAGGTCAAAAATGGGACGATTAATTAAATAATTATAAATAAAAAAATAAAATATTAATTAAAAGGAGAAAATATGAAAAAAATACTTTGTTTATTAGTAGCTTTGACAGTTTTAAGTACTTCAGCTTTATTTGCTGATTGGTATGTACCTCTAAATCAAGTACCTCAAGCAGTATTAACAACAGCAAGACAGACTTATCCGCAGGCTCAAATTTGGGCTGTAGAAATGGAACATTACAATGTATATAAAGTAAAATTGGATAATATGATGGAATTATACATTGATAAATCCGGACAGTTATTAGGTCAGGAATTTGATGATTGATAAATGACTTTGAAAGCTCTTATAAATTGAAGGAGGTATATTTATACCTCCTTTTTTATTTTCTTCGTTTTTCTTTACAACATACACATAAAATAAAAACCATACAATTAATACAAAATACAAAAAATAAAATATATAATCAAAGTTATTGACTTTATATCTATAATTATGTAAACTATATTATGTTTACTATAATATAAAGGTTTTGTATATGGTTAAAGTGAAAGTAAATGATTTAATGCAAAAAGTATATGATAAATTCAAAGCAGCAGGTGTATCAAATGAACAGGCTTCTATTGTAACAGATTTATTAATTTACGCTGATCTAAGAGGCATACATTCTCATGGAGTTTTAAGAGTTGAACATTATATAGAAAGAATAAAAGCGGGCGGAATAAATTTAAATTCAAAATTCAATATAGAAGAAAAAAGACCTTCTTTTGCATTAATGGATGCTGACGGCGGATTCGGACATGTAGCTAGTCAGTATGCTATGGAATGGGCTTTAGAAACAGTTGAAAAACAGGGGATTGCTTTAATAGGAATAAAAAATAATAGTCATGCAGGTGCTTTAGGCTATTATAATAAAATGGCTATACATCAAAATAAGGTTTCTTTAATAATGGTTAATACTGATCCTTGTGTTATACCTTTTGGCGGAAAGAGATCATTTTTCGGAACCAATCCTATAAGCTACGGCTTCCCTGGCAAAAAAGATTTTATACTTGGAGATATGGCGACAAGCGAGGTATCTCTCGGACGCATATTTACAGCACGTGAAAATAATGAAACAGTTCCTATGCATTGGGGGGTTGATGAGAATGGTAATCCAAGCAGTGATCCTAATGAAATAAGGTATGTTGTTCCTTTTGGAGGAGTTAAAGGGTACTTAATAATGACTATGGTAGAAGCTTTCACTGGGCTTTTAATAGGACAAGCATACTGCAATAATTTAGTAAAAATGTATGGTGATATGGACAAAAAGAGAAATCTTTCTACATTTATGCTTGTTGTTGATCCTGCTGTTTATAATGATTTGGATACCTATTTAAACACTGTTCAGTCATTTATTGATGATATAAGAAAAGAACCTGCTTTAAAAGAAGGTAAAACTATATCAATTCCAGGAGAGAGAAAAGAAGCTTGTTCTTTTGATTATTTAAAAAATGGAATACCTTTATCTGAACATGTTTATAAGTATATTTTTGATAAATAATTTTAAGGTTTCATTGAATGATCGACTTATATACTATTCTTTCAGAAGAATTTGAAAAATTAAGAAATAAAAAAGAAGCCGTTTTCATGGCTAAGTACATGAAAAATAATTTTGAGTTTTTGGGTATTCATTCAAAAGAGAGAAAGGAAGCTGAGAAAAAAGTATTTAAAACAATTCCAAAAGAAGAAAAAGAAGTTATTGATTTCAACTTCACTGATAAATGCTATGATAATAAATACAGAGAATTTCAATATGCTGCTGTAGATTATCTAATTTTAAAAAAGAAATATTTAAATAAAAGTAATATAGAAAAATTAAAAGAGTATGCTCTTACAAAATCTTGGTGGGATAGTATAGATTTTTTGGATAGGATAATCGGCGATATTGCTTTAAGAGATGAAACTGTTAATGATATACTTTTAGAATGGTCTTTATCTGATAATATCTGGCTTAGGAGAATAGCTATAGATCATCAGCTTTTAAGGAAAGATAAAACTAATACCGAATTATTAGAAAAAATTATAATAAACAATTTAAACAATAAAGAGTTTTTCATAAACAAAGCAATAGGCTGGTCTTTAAGGGATTATAGTAAAACTAATCCTGATTGGGTTCGTGATTTTATAGAAAGGCATAAAGGAAATATGGCTAATCTCAGCATCAAAGAAGCAAGCAAATATATTTAATTATTATTGTTGCTAGTGATAAACTCATAATTATAAATTTCAGTATCCGCCCAAGTGGTAATTAGATTTAAAAATTATTTAACGCACGGTAAACAAAATTAACAATATAATAAAATTTGAATTACAAATTAATCTATATATTTAGCTTTACTCAGCGTGCGGTTAATACATTATAAATTTAAATAAAACTTGGGTGGGCGTTAACAATTTCTTTTAAACTTACAAGAACTTAAAAGCAATAATTGTAAATTGTATTAATAAAGATAAAGGGTGGGCAAATGTAATTAAGCTTTAAAACTTTATTTACATACCCCGCCCTTTAAAGTTTATTGCTTTATTTTGAATTATAATATTGATTTTCTTTATAGATTAATCAGAAATTCTAGCACCCGCCCAAGTGTTGATTAGATTTAAAAATTATCTTCTTCTAGTTGATGAGCGTCTGAAAGTGGATTTTTTTCTTGTTGAACTTCCTGAACCAGATTTAAATAATGTACGTCTTTTACTTGTACTATTATTATCATTTACAGTTGTTTTTTTAGAAGAACTTCCGCTAAAAAGACCTCCCGAACCTGTACTGCTATTACCTGAAGTTGTCTTTTTAGAAGAATTCCTGTTGAAAAGACCTCCGCCGCTTCTTCTAGCAGTTGTATATCTGTCATCATAATAATCTCTGTCAATAGTTCTTCTGTTATTATAAGTATCATAATAAACAGGTCTTCTGCTATCCATCATCTCCATAAGCATCCAATATGAGAAAAAACTATTTCCATATCCTGTTCTATATACTACCTTCTCTGCTTTTTCTGGAGCAATTTCATCTATCATATTAGTATATTTAGCAAAAGAATTTGTAGGTACTGGAACACTAAATTCATATTTACCAGCATCAAACATCATAGGCCCTATTTGAGACATAGAAGTATTAACTATAACATCATTATTATCTAAGAATTGTGTAATTAAGAATATATTCTCTGATTGTCTTCCGGATTTTTTAGCCTCAACTACTACTTTAATGTTATTGTCTTCTTTGCTTGAAGATACAACCTCAAAAGATGATTTTACTGATCTGCTACATGAAGCAAAAAATATAAAATTCAACAATAATAATACATAAACCTTTTTCATAATTTTCCTCCTTTTTTATTACACAATATTACTTAGTCCATATCAATATAAGAAGTTTTTTTATACTGATTTCCAATTCCATAAAGTTACTAGATAACTTTCCTCTTTCAGTGTTTACTAATAATTTTTGATATAATATCTCATTGAGTAAATAAACTAAGAAATCTTCCACACTAGAATAAACATCTCCTGCACTCTCTGAACTATAGAAAACTATGCCTTTAGATTCTCTTAATTCATTTTCTACAGCATTTCTAACTTTCAATTTTTCGCTTTCATCTAAATCGGATATATGCCTTTCAAAATCCAATTCATTTTCTATAAGCTCGAATTGAAAATCATCATCATATAAAGCCCTTAACTCTGTAGACTTTATTAAGTCATAATATTTTTTTACTTCATCTAATAACATAATATAAACCTCCATTATTTATTTTTTTATTATATATTTTGATGAATCATTGTCAATATTATTATAAATCATGAAATGTTTAAGAGCCATAGATATTGCACACTTTTAGTTTAAAAAAAGAAGGTATTCCTTATAATTTAAATTGCTAGAAA
>NZ_CALXRM010000070.1 GCF_944390845.1 uncultured Brachyspira sp. | reverse complement strand
TCTAGTAATTTAAATTATAAGGAATACCTTCTTTTTTTAAACTAAAAGTGTGCAATATCTATGGCTCTTAAACATAATATAAATTTAATATATATAGTAAAAAAATTCAATAAAATAAATAGAATTAAATAAAGGGGAATAAATGATTAGCATAATATCAGATATGGACGGAGTTATATACAGAGGCAATAATTTAATAGATGGTGCTGAAGATTTTATTAATATGCTTCTAAATAAAGAGGTGCCATTTTTATTTTTAACTAACAATGCCGAACAAACTCCAAGAGATTTAAAAAGAAAATTAGAATCATTAGGCGTAAACGGATTGGAAGAAAAGCATTTTTTCACTGCAGCACAAGCAACAGCTATATTCTTACAAAGACAATTAGCTAACGGAACAGCTTATGTTATAGGTACCGGCGGCTTAGTAAGCGAATTATATAATGTAGGATATAGTATAAATGATGTTAATCCTGATTATGTTGTTGTAGGAAAGACAAATGCATTTAATTTTGATATGCTGACTAAAGCTACACATTTAATCAATAAAGGGGCAAGATTCATAGGATGCAATCCGGATATAGTAGACCCTGCTCCAAATGGAGAATTAGTACCAGCTGTAGGTCCAATACTTGCTGCAATAGAAACTGCTACCGGAAAAAAACCTTATATAGTTGGAAAGCCTAATTCTGTAATGATGTCTATTGCAAAAAATCAAATAAATGCCCATAGTGAAAATACATTAATGGTTGGCGATAGAATGGATACTGATATACTAGGAGGACTTGGTGCCGGTATGAAAACCGCTCTTGTTCTCTCCGGAGTTACTACAAAAGAAATGGTTCAGCAATTCCCATACAGACCAAATTATATATTTAATTCCGTTGCTGAAATAAATATAGAGAAATTCTAATTTACAAATAAAAGTTTAAATGTATAATATAAAAAGCTGTTTAATTTTCTATTAAGCAGCTTTATTTTTGTTAAGAACTTTTTCAATTAAATTAGAAATCAGGGATACTATTTATGGATCAGTTATTATTTGCAATTATGACATTTTTATGGATATCATTATATGTATATATTCCATATCAAGTTACATATTTATCCTCTATAAATATAAGTTCATCTTTAATAGGAATTATAATAGGTGTTTATGGTGCTGCACAAATGTTCTTAAAATTTCCATTTGGACTTCTTAATGATTATGTTGGAAGATGTAAAATATTCATAATACTTGCTGGAGTTCTAACTTCTCTTGGTGCTTTTGTAAGAATATTCAATTTAAATGCTAATGGATTTTTAATAGGAGGCACATTATGCGGAATATCAGCATCTATATGGACAGTATTTATGGTTTTATATGCATCTTATTTTGATAAAAAAGAAGAATACAAAGCAACAAGTAAAGCATTAGTAGCAAGCGTTCTTGGTATGTTTATTGCTTTTTTAGTAGCAGCATTTTCTTATGATAAATTCGGCATGAAATTTTTATTATATGTAAGCGGTATTTCAGGAGCATTGGTTGCAATACTAGGACTATTTTTGAAAGATAAAAAACATAGCAGAAAACTATCAATAAAAGCTTTATTTTCTGTAATAAATAATAAAAGATTAATAGTATTCTCTTTTCTTGCTATAGTAATGCAAGGCGTACAAATGTCTGCTATTATATCATTCACTTTAAACAGAATAAAAGAACTTGGAGGATCTGCTCAAAATGTAGGTGCTGCTTCAATAATTAGTATGTTTTTTGCTATAGTAGGTTCATTTTTACCAAGCAAAATAAAGAATGAAAAAAATATAAAAATATATATACCTGTTTCTTTCATAATTATGGCCATATATTGTGTAACTGTTATATCAACTTCTAATGTATATATAATAATAGCATCTCAAATATTAGGAGGTTTTTCTTCCGGCATATTAGCTACTATGCTTACAAGCGAATCTATAAAAGAAATAGATATGGAAAAGAAATCATCTGCTATGGGATTTTTCCAATCAACATATTCATTTGGCATTTTTATATTCCCAATTATTACTGGTAAATTAATAGATGTATACTCTATAAATATTGCATATACTGTATTGACTATTATTTCAGTATTATCGTCAATAATATCAGTAATTTATTATGCTGCAAATAAGCAAAATGATAAAAAAACATTGTAAAAAAAATCATTTTATAATAATATAGTACGCTATCAATTAAAAAATAAATGGAAAACAATATGTCTGAAAATAACTCAACTAATAATAATTCTGGATACATACTAGCAATACTTGCCGTTATTATATGGAGCGGTAATTTTGTAGCTGCTAGATTTTTAACCCATTTGACTCCTATAGAAATTTCTTTTTATAGATGGTTTGTAACTTTTATAGTACTAACTCCATTTTGTATAAAAAAATTAATTAAAACTATTAAATATGTAAAAGGCTTATGGATAAAAGTAATAATAATATCAATATTAGGTGTAACTGTATTTAATACTTTTGTATATTTAGCAGCACATACAAGTAATGCCACTAATATGTCATTGCTTGCTACCTTATCCCCTATTATAATGGCAATAATAAGCAGAGTAGTATGGAAAACAAAATTAACATTTAATCAAAAATTAGGATTATTAGTTGTTATACTAGGAGTTGTAATATTAATAACTAAAGGAAGCATAAATGTATTAATGAATCTTCAATTTGCAATAGGAGATTTATATATGCTTTTTGCTGTTATATTATTTGCTATTTATACTTTAACATTGAAAATAAGACCAAAAGAAATATCTCAATCTACATTCTTTTATCTTATGGTTATAATAGGACTTATACCATTAATCATTGGAATGATTTTAACATATATTACAAATAATGCTCATGCTTTAAATATGCAATCAGGTTTGATACTTGTATATGTTGGTATATTTCCATCAGCTTTAGGATTCATATTATGGAATATGGCTGTAGCAAAAATAGGAGCTATAAAAGGTGCTATTATATATGACTCCATACCGTTTTTCTCATCTTTAGAAGCTGTTATACTTTTAAATGAACAATTATTAATATCTCAAATTATTGGCGGAGCATTAATACTTATAGGAATTATATACAGCACTATAGGCGATAAGATAAAATTTAATAAAAAAATAGGAGGCTGATTAAACCTCCTAATAAAAAATAGTTTATATTATGAAATATTAGTTCAATTTTCTTAATTGAGATCTATTCATAGGTTTATATTTTGATTTTTCAGAATCTGGAACTCTAGTCCATTTCATAGATTTACCTAATATTCCAGATTTATCTAAAGAACCTCTAACAGTAAGTGTTTTACCATCATCGGATAAAGACATTCTTCCATTATAAGTTTTTCCGTCATAAGGATTGTATATTTTACCGCCTTTCCATTCGCCTTTGTCGAAAGAAAGTCCCATTAAATAAACTAATCCTTTTACAGGTAAATCTCTTAATTCTTTATTAGGATTTTTTACATCTTTCTTATCAGGACCATTATAAGGTTCTTTATAATCAAAAAAGTAACCAAAATACTGGCCATTTTCCTCGTATATTTCTACAACAGGAATAAGACCGTCTGCATCCTTTTCAGAATACCATAAACCAACAACATCATTAGCATTTTGAGCCATTACCATAATGCTAGAACAAATAAAGAATATACCAGTTAATAAAAACAGTTTTTTCATTTGTCTTATTTCTCCTTTTTTTCATTATATAGTATTTTATCAAATTCATTTTTTTATAATTTGATAAAAATATTATTATTTATAACAAACTATAGAGATAAAAGTAAATTATTACAAAGATTATTATAGAATATTATATCTATAATACTCTTTGCTTTTATTAACTAATATATGTATTGGGGATAAAATATTACTTGAATTTCCATTCTATACCAGCATCTAATTGTATAGCAAATTTATATTGTACATGCTTTTCAATAAGCCAAGTACCTATTTTAGTACTAACAAACGGAGAAAGACTAGGCACATTTTTTAACGCCTTTTTATAAGAATAGGCAGCAAATAAACCAACCCTATATAACTCTTTGCTTGAAAGCATATGCTCTATTGTTGTATTAATAGCAAAAGCCATACCCCATTCCTTCATACTATAACCCAATTTTATATCATGATTGAAATATAAGTCCTCAGCTTTTAGAACTATAGACTCTCTAGCTAAATAAACATATTCATTTTTGTCTACACCAAAAGCTCTAACATAATTTATATAAGGTGTGTATATAAGAGCTATTAAACCAGGGCCAGCAGGTCCACCCATTGTAAGTGTAGGAGCAAACTGAACATATATTGTATTTCCGCCTACATACTGAGGTTTTCTAGTCTTAGGGTTAAGTCCTGTAAATGGAGGAAGTGCATGATTAAATTCTTTTGTATTACTGTCAACTAACACAGGTTTTCCAGGATCAGCAAGTCCTGCTTCATAAGTAAACTTAAATAAAAACTTCAATGCTATTAAAGGCTGAAATTCCACATAAGCTGATGTTCTTGAAAAACTGCTGAATTCCTGTTCTATTCCAGCAAGTACATAAGAATCAGCAAAAAAGAAATTGTTCATTTCTCTAAATAAAGCCTTTTTATAAAATAATTGTCCCTGATATAAAGCTCCAAAATGATTCCATCTTCCCATAAAGTGATTTGAAAAATACCACCCTTCATCAGACTTATCAGTCAAATCTCTTTTAGGCTTTTCGTTTTCCTGTGCTAATAACGGTATATTTATCATTATAATAAGCAGCATTACTAATATTTTTTTCATAATTATTTCCTATTTTTTATTTTGTTTATATTATTTGTCAGTGTACAGTAATTACTATACACTGATTATTGTTATATTAATTTAATTAAGTTTTCTTAATTCGCTTTTATTTAATGGTGTATATTTAGAAACTTCATTACTAGGTACTTTTTTCCAAGTGAGAGTTTTACCAAAAAGTCCTGCACCATCTATAGTAGCTTTTATTTTTAGTTCTTGTTTATTATCTGAAAGACTAGCTTTGGCATTATATGTTTTTCCTTGTTCCGGATTATATATTTTACCGCCTTTCCACTCACCTTTTGAAAACTCTAAATCATATAAATATACAAGTCCTTTTAAAGGCAAGTTTCTTAATTCTGCTTTAGGATTATTAACATCATTTACGATATCAGTAGAATTTTGATAGGCAAATGAATAAGCATAGTATTTATTATTTTCTTTATATATTTGAACTACAGAAACTCTGTTTTTAGCATCTGCCTGACTGTACCATAAGCCTACTATATCATCAGCATTTTGTCCAAAAGCCATTATACTTGATATCATTGTAAGAATTAGTATTGTTATAATTTTATTTCTCATTTATATTTCTCCTTTTTATTATTATCATTTATTTTTACTTTTATTTTTCACATTCTTATCATCATTAACATAAATAAGACTGTGAAACTTTACTTTATTACTTAAACAAGTTCATTAAAGCAGGAAGCCAATGATGTATAGTACCTACAGCAGTTCCAAAAGCAGCACAAAGAAGTATTCTTAACGCTATATAAGGTTTTATAGGGAACAATATATTTCTTGCTGCCAAATATCCGCTCATTATAGCTCCTGTAAATCCGCCGCCAGGGAATCCCCAAGCACTAGCAAAATGTAAATTCTTAACTGTAGGAGATACTCTTACAGAACGGCTCTTTTTCAAATAACCATCTTGAACAAATCCATAAGCTGTTCCTTCTGGAGTTTTAATATATCTCTTTATTGTTTTTGGTGTAGCAACTTCATAATACTCAATATTATCTCTGAATCCAGGATAATGCTGTTCTGCTCTGTCTATTAATTTTTCTGCTAATTCTTTTTTCTTAGCTTTATATTCTTCATCGCTTAAATCTTTCCATTCATCTAAATAAGAAGGACCTGTCAATACCGCAAATGAACGTTCATCACCTTCTTCTACAAGTCCGCTGTCTATTGTAGAATAATCAACAAATACAAAGTTTCTATCTTCTACTGGTATTCTTCTTTGTCCCTTAGCATCTTCTTTAAATGGAGTGTTCAACATTTTTTCTGTACTTATAAAAGTAGAGTATGCATTGTTAGGATAAAGTTCTTTAAATTTCTTCTTAAATATTATATAAACTGTATATAAAGAAACTGAGTTTTTAAGTTTATTTATTCTCTTATCTTCATATCCTTTTGGAAGAAGTTCATCATAAACAACCTTAGGTGCAGCATTAGCTATTACATAATCAGCATTTACTGTAACTTCTTGTTTTGTCTTTTTATCAAAATAAGTTACGCCTTCAGCAATATTTCCTTTTACATTTATTTTTTTAACTTCTGAAGAAACTCTAACCTCTCCTCCGTTTTCTCTTATTATATCAGCTAAAGCATCGGATAATTTTTGGCTTCCTCCTTTGATAAAACAAGCTTGGTTATAGTATCCGCCTTGAGCACAAGCATGGTAATACCAAGTAAATTCATAAGGATTATCATGATAGTAAGTTATATTGATATTTAATATTCTTTTTAACTTATCACTTTTTATTATTGAATCCAAAACATTTCCAAGTTTCTTTTGTGTAAATAAATGATATAAATTCATTGGGAATGTTGTTATAGGATAGAAAAAGAAATCAAAAAACTTCAAATCATAAGGAAGTCTTCTTATCATATACATTATTCTTGAAAGTCCGCCGAAATACTTTTTTATACCGCCTTTTTCCTCTGGGAATTCTTTTTCTAATGTATTCATAACATTCTCATAACCTTCTGGTATAACTAAATCTGTAGATTCTGTTTTTATTCTCCAAGTTTGAGGCAATTTAACAAAATCAACTCTGTCATAAATACCTAATTGTTTGAATATAGCATGTTTTCCGTCCCTGCTTTTTTTAGCCATATCCATTTCATGAAGACCCACTTCAAACTTAATATTTTTTCTTTTATATACTGTAGCACATCCTCCAACTATATTATGGCTTTCTAAAACCAATACTTTTTTTCCTTTTTTTGATAAATAAGCTCCTGAAGTTAATCCGCCTAATCCTGAACCTATTATTACTATATCATATTTATTATTATTAGTCATATTTATATCCCCTTTAATAAATTGTTTATATTTCATAAGCGTTTTTATTTGTTTTCGCTTATATATAATATAACAAATACGAGGATAAATACAAGCGTTTTTTATAAAAAATGCGTATATATAGTTCATTTTTTTTAAAAAAATTTACAATTTTATAGATATTTGTATTATATGTATTATAAAATTATATAAATATTTAATTTTTTATAAAGATTTTTACAATATAATTACATTGAACAATAATAATATATGTTCAAAACTATAATATAGTGTATTATTTTAAATAAAATAATAAATTGATATAAAATATTACTTATTTTAAACAAAAGAAGTTAATTATTTATTTTAGATTAATATTTATTATATGAGGAATAACTATTTAAAAATATTTGATTACAAAATAATATAATTACATTTAAATAAAAATATTATTTATTTTGAAGTTCTTTATTTTTATTTTTTATATCTAAAACTATTTCTTCAACAGAAGTTTTATTAGTAAAATCTATTTTTTTACCATAATTTTCTAATAATGCTTTTTCATCTTCTGTTTTTACTGTTTTAGCAGATATTATTCTTTTAAGCATAAGCATCATCAAAGCATGATGAAGTTTTAATTTATCAAAATCTATGCATCCTCTTAAAAAATAGAATTTCATATTTTCTTTTTCATCGGAATTGAAATTTTTATTAACATAATTATTATATAATTCTTTATCTGCAGGATCTCCAAGACCTACTATAACACAATATAAATTTTTTCTTCCCTTTAATTTTTTATAGAATTTTTTTATGCCTTTAGCTGATGAAAGTTTTCCAGCATACAAAGCACCGGCAAAAACTATATAATCATAAGTATCTAAATTTTGAAAAGTGACATTATCAATACCATAGAGATCTCCATGAAGTTTATCAGCTATCCATTTAGCATAAGTTCTTGTAGTTCCATATTTGCTTTTGTAAAGTACTGCAATTTTATTCGGCATAAACTAATCCTATAAAAATTTAATTATATAATATAACATTATAATAAAAATAAATTATTTTGTCAAAAACTCTTTTTTATATTAAACATTAACAGCATAAGATAATACACCATTAACTATTTCTTCCCTAACCTTTCCGCTTTCAACTAATTTTTTTAATAATTCATTTACTCTGCTCTCATCTTCATTAAAACTTATAGCTATCATATGAACTGTATCAGGCTGTCTTATTAAAAAATTTACTATATCTTCTTCAGTTATTTTTTTAGTATTTCCTTTAGCTTTATCTGATACACTAGGAACATCTATTTCAATATCACAATGAGCATTAAAATATTTTTTAGCATTTTCCATTTCTTCATCGCTCAATGCTTTAGCCTTTTCATTAGCTGTTCTTCTAGTAGCTGTAACAAGCTGTACCTTATCAGGTTTTATTTTATTCACTATTTTTATTATATCATCAAGTTCTTCTTCGCTGTCATTGATACCCTTAAGTAGAAATACTTCAAGCCAATACTCGCCCTTAAAAACTCTCCTAAACTCTATAAGACCATTAACCATTTTATCAAAATCTATTTCTTTATTAGGCTGATCTATTAGTTTAAAAGTATCGATATTTCCAGCATCAAGTGAAGGTATAACCAAATCTGCCATAAGCAAATCAGAACGCATTTCTTGTTTATATAAAAGAGAACCATTTGTAATAATACATACTGGAATATCTGTTATTTGTTTGATTTCATAAATTAACTTTTTTAAATCCTTATATAAAGTAGGCTCTCCGGAACCAGCAAAAGTTATATAATCAATATTTTTATTATTAAGCAAAGCTTCTTTTAATTCATATATTATTTCATCAACTGAATAATAACTTGCAAGATTAGTTTTAGTATTTTCTTCAGAACCCAATTGACAATATATACAATTATAACTGCAAGTTTTATGAGGTATAACATCTATTCCTAAAGAATTGCCGAGTCTTTTTGATACTACTGGCCCGAATACTCTTTTAGTTTTTAATTTTGATTTATTTTTATTTTGATTAAGTAAAAGAGGTTCTCTAGTTTCTTTTTTAGTATTATCATATCTTTCTTCATTTGCTTTATAGAATGCATTTATTACATCATCTAATAATTCACCGTCTAAACTAAATACTGACAAAGCAAATATTTCAGGTTCTTCATAATGTGTTTCTTTATTATTTTTATATTCTTTTTTTACTGCTTTTTCTATAGCTTTTACTTTTTCTTTTATCTCATCTTTTTCAAGCATATCAGTTTTATTTAATACTATTATAGACTTTTTCTTTATTAATTCTTTACTGTACTGCTTTAATTCATTTCTAAGTTTTTTATAAGTATCAACAACATCTTCATCAGTCAAATCTATAACAAAGCATAAAGCACCTGTTCTTTCAATATGTCTTAAAAAAGTAAGACCAAGTCCTGCACCTTCGCTTGCACCTTCTATAATTCCAGGTATATCTGCAATAACAAAACTTCTTTCATAATCTAAATAACAAACACCCAAATTTGGAGTAAGTGTAGTAAATGGATATGATGCAATTTTTGGATTGGCTCTTGTAAGTCTTGCTAGCAAACTAGATTTACCAGCATTAGGCATACCAACAAGTCCAATATCTGCTATAAGTTTTACTTCAAGTCTTATATTTAATTTTTCACCATCTAAGCCATGCTGTGCATAGTCTGGTGCCTGATTAGTAGCTGTAGCATAGAATTTATTTCCCTTTCCGCCTTTACCGCCTCTTGCAACTGTGAAACTTTGTCCTTCCTCAAGTAAATCTGCTAAAATATTGCCAGTATCCTCATCATAAACAACTGTACCAATAGGAACTCTTATAACAATATCATCACCTTTTTTTCCGTCACTAAGTCTTGCTCTGCCAGGTTCTCCGTCTCTTGCTCTGAATCTTTTTCTGCTTTTTATTTTTCCAAAACTGTTTATTCTTGCATCAACAGTGACAATAACATCTCCGCCGTCGCCGCCGTTACCGCCGTCAGGACCGCCCATAGGTACATGTGCTTCTCTTCTAAAACTTACGCTTCCAGCTCCTCCATGTCCTGCTTCTATTTCAAAACTTACTACATCTATAAATTGTTCCATATTGTTATTACCTTATTATTAATTTGTATATTTAAATTATTTATTTTCAGATATTTATTATATTATAAAAATATATTTTATCAATGCTATTATTTTTCAATAATTAATCATTATATCTTTTATAAATCATTATTAAATAAATATTATATATTTAAATGATTTTTTATACTTGTATATACCTAAACAAATGTATTTTGTCAAAATAATTTTTTTAATTTAAAATATTTTCAGGGTTTTGCCCCATACCCCACTTCTTTTGCGACCGAAGGAAGTCCTTTAGCGTGCCAAAAAGAAGCAGGCACAGCCCGCCTTCAGCGAAGGGCTATATTTTAGCTTAAATTGATAATTTATATTACATGTAAAACAATTTTAGTATGATTTAGTACTAATTTTATCCTTGCACTTTCGCATAGCGTATCCGAGTTTATCTAGGATATAGGCTCTTTGACGAAGTCCGCCTGCGACCGTAGGGAGTGCCTTTTAGGTATGGCGTGCGGTGGGAAAAAGAACAACAAAAAAATTGACAAACTTAAAAATTTTTAGTATATACCTAAACAAATATACTTTGTCAAAAATAAATTTATATTTTTGTTTTTATATCTGGGGCTTTGCCCCATACCCCAGTTCTTTTATTGGTATAAAAGAACCAAAACAACTGCATTTTTGACCTAAAACTAGGATTTATACAATATTTAATACATATTCTTAAAATATAAAGTTCTAGCAATTGCGTTTTTTGCTACTTTGACGAAGTCCGCAGAGCGTGTGCGGCAAAAAAGTAGATAATATCTATATAAAGTGCATCAATTGACAAACTTAAAAATTTTCAGTATATACCTAAACAACTATACTTTGTCAAAAGTAAAGTTATATTTTTGTTTTTATATCTGGGGCTTTGCCCCATACCCCACTTCTTTTGTTGCCACAAAGAAGCAAAAAGGCTACATTTGGGCTTTAATTTAATAAATTATCTTACATGTAAGACAATTTTAGTATGATTTAGTACTAATTCTATCCTTGCACTTTTTGCAACTTTGACGAAGTCCGCAGAGCGTATGCGGCGGGAAAAAGTTGACTAAAAAAATGACAAAGTTAAAAATTTTTGGTATATACTATAATTTTATAAAGTTATACTCAAAAATATTATAATTTATAAAATACAAAATATAGTTTATAAAAAATTATATTTAAAGTTTATTGATATTAGAATTTATACCGCAACATTTATACATTAACAAAAATATAAATTATTAAATCCTCCAATTTTATAGTTTATATTCTCCGAATAATATTGTAATTTATAATAAAATTATTTCTTTATCTTTCTTCTGTTCTCAATAGTAGCCCTTGTTAATATAAGTTCTGCTGCTATACTTACAGCTATTTCTTCTGTGCTTTCCGCTCCTATAGCTAATCCTATTGGAGCATGTACTCTTGAAATAATTTCATCAGTATAATTTTCTTCTGATTTTAATTTATCATGTAATGTTTTTATTTTATTCTTACTTCCTATCATTCCAATATACACCGCATCTGTTTTTAATGCATATTTTTCTACTATATAATCATGTGCATGACCTCTAGTTACTATAATTATATAATCTTTATTTGTAATATTTAATTTTTCAAATATATCTTCATAATTTCCTACTATTATATTGCTTGCATTAGGAAATCTTTCTTTATTAGCAAATTCCTCTCTATCATCAATAACAATACAATTAAATCCAACTTTATACAAAATATCTGCTAAATCAAAAGATACATGTCCTGCCCCAAATATATAAACATTATATTCTTTATCTTCAATCTCTTTTTTCAAATTATTTATAATATCTTTACTGCCATTTAAATAAATGAAAGATACTTCCACACTTCCGCCGCATACCATACCAATTCCGCCTACATCTTGAGGCCTTAAACTATATTCTTTACTAGACGTTTCTTTTTTATTTAAATATTCATAAGCATCTTTTAAAGCTTCAAATTCTAATACTCCGCCGCCAATGGTACCAAGATTTTTTTGATTTCCATTTTCATTATATACTATCATGAAAGCATCTAATGTTCTTGGAGCTGAACCAGATGTTTTTAATATTTTTATTAATTCTACTTCTATATTATTATTAATTAGTTCTGATGCTTTGTCTAAAATTTGCTTATTGTTCATTGAAACCTCTAATTAAAGTATAGTATTTAAATAATATTATAATAAATTTTTTGTAATTTTTAAATAAAAACCTAAAAAAAATTTATATTTATATTGAATATTTTATTTTTTTGTATAGAATTCTATTAATAATAGGTATATAAAAATAAAAAAATTATTTGGTTAATTAATATTATGGAAAAAAAAGAATTCAAATTAATATCATTAAATATATCTAAAAATACAGGAACAGTAAAGACTCCAGTTGATTCTATAACTTTAGTAAAAGAAAAAGGTGTTTTAAATGACGCTCACTTTAATAAATTAAGCGACAGACAAGTATCAATTTTATCTATAGAAGATATAGAATATACAAATAATAATATGAATACAAATCTCAAACCTGGAGATTTTGCTGAAAACATCACAACAAAAGGCGTAGAACTTTTTACTTTACCTATAGGAACAAAACTATATATAGGAGATACTATATTAGAAGTATCAAAAATAGGAAAAGAATGCCATAAAGGCTGTGATATACAAAAATTGGTAGGAAACTGTATTATGCCTAAAAAAGGTATATTTGCAAGAGTAATTAAAGGGGGAGAAATTAAACTTGAAAATACTTGTTATTACTGTATCTGACAGAGCTTATAAAGGCGTCTATGAAGATAAATCAGGTGCCGTTATAATAAAAACTCTTGAAGAAAAATTACAAAACAAAATTTCAAATATAGAAAAAATCATAGTGCCAGATGAATATGATATAATATTAAATACTTTAAATGAAAATAAAGAAAAATTTGATATTATAATTACTACCGGCGGAACTGGATTATCTAGCAGAGATGTAACTCCAGAAGCTACAGAAGCTTTTTGCAAAAAAGAAGTTCGAGGAGTATCAGATTATTTAAGACAGGAATCAATAAAAGATACAGTATTTGCATCTCTTTCAAGAGGATATGCCGGTATAAATGATAATGTATTCGTAGTAAATTTTCCTGGAAGCGTAAAAGGTGCTGAATATTGCACAAATTTAATAATTCCTTTACTAGAACACATTATAAGTATGATAAAAGGTGAAGGTCATTAATATTTTTATAAAAATAAAAAAAAATAAATAACAAAGGTATGAACTATGAAAAAAATAATATTAGTAACTCTATTCATATCATATTTATTTATTTCATGCGGTTCTTCAAAGACTGCTGAAAATAAAGAAATATTAGTATTAGCTGCTGCAAGTTTAACAGATGTTCTTACAGAATTAGCAAATAATTATAAAACAGAAACTGGAACAACTGTAACATTCTCTTTTGCTTCATCAGGTGCATTGCAGACACAGATAGAAGCAGGTTCTCCAGCTGATATATTCTTCTCAGCAGCACAAAAACAAATGGATGCATTACAAGATAAAGATTTAATTGATGTTGATACAAGAAAAGATTTATTAGAAAATAAAGTTGTATTAATATCCCCTACAAATTCTGCTTTGAATATAAAATCTTTTACAGATATAACTAATTCTAATGTTACAAAATTAGGATTAGGAGAGCCAAAAAGTGTTCCTGTAGGACAGTATTCTGAAGAAATATTAAGTAATTTATCTATACTTGATATTGCTAAAGAAAAGGCAGTTTATGGTTCTGATGTAAGGAATGTACTTTCTTGGGTTGAAACAGGAGAAGTAGACTGCGGTATAGTTTATGCTACAGACGCTCAAATATCTAAAAATGTTAATATAATAGCAGAAGCCCCAGAAGGAACACATAAAAAAGTGATTTATCCTATAGCTATAGTAAAATCTTCAGTAAATAAAGAAGAAGCTCAAAAATTTATAGACTATATTTCTACAGATAAAGCAGCAGAAGCATTTAAAAATTATGGATTTACTGTAATTAAATAAGATTATGGAATATACTCCATTAATATTATCTATAAAAACGGCATTTTATTCCACAATTATTACATTTTTTGTTGGAATATATGCCGCTATTATAATAGTAAAAATAAAAAAATTATCATCTCTATTTGATATAATATTCACTCTGCCTCTTGTACTTCCGCCAACAGTTGTGGGGTTCTTTCTATTATTATTCTTTGGAAGAAATTCTTTTATAGGTTCAATAGTTGATAAATTAGGTTTTCCTTTCGTATTTACTTTAAGAGGAGCAATATTAGCCTCTTTTATAGTATCATTTCCTTTAATGTACAGAACAAGTAAAGGAGCTTTTGAACAAATAGATAAAAATATAATAAATGCTGCAAGAACTTTAGGAAAATCAGAAAATTGGATATTTTGGAGAGTTATACTTCCAAACAGCTGGCATTCTATACTTGGAGGAACAATACTTTCTTTTACAAGAGCATTAGGAGAATTTGGGGCCACTATAATGATAGCAGGAAATATACCTAATAAAACCCAAACTATGTCTTTAGCCGTTTATACAGCTGTACAAGCGGGAGACAGAGAACTTGCATTTAAATGGGTTATGATAATAGTAGCTATATCTTTTGTAAGCATAATGATGATGAATATAATACTGCCTGTTTCTTCTGCAATTAAAAAAAGATTATAAGAGGTTTTATATTGAGTTTAATAGTTGATATCAAAAAGAAATTATCTAATTTTGATTTAGATTTACAATTTGAAGTAAAAAGCGGAGTATTTTCTATTTTAGGAGCATCTGGAAGCGGTAAAAGTATGGCTTTAAAATGTATTGCCGGAATAGAAAAGCCTGACAGCGGATATATAGAATTTAACGGAAATGTATTTTTTGATTCTAAAAAGAAAATCAATATAAAAACTCAAAAAAGAAATGTAGGTTTTTTATTTCAAAATTATGCCTTATTTCCAAATATGACTGTTGAAGAAAATATTAAATGCGGAATAAGAGATAAAAAAAGTAATATTAATATTGAAGATATAATGAAAAAATTTTTTATATATGATATAAGAAATAAGAAGCCAAGAGAAATATCAGGAGGCGAACAGCAAAGAACGGCATTAGCAAGAATATTTGTATCATCTCCTAATATACTTATGTTAGACGAACCTTTAAGTGCTTTAGATTATCATATAAAATGGGAATTAGAAAAATTTATTTCATCAAGTATAAAAGAGTTTAACGGAACTACCCTATTTGTATCGCATAACAGAGATGAAGTATACAGACTATCAGATAATATTGGTATAATTAATAAAGGTAAATTTGATATAATAGATACAAAATATAATCTTTTTGAAAATCCTAAAACTTATTTCTCAGCATTATTAACCGGATATAAAAATTTCTCAAGAATAAAAATATTAGAAAATAAAAAAATAGAATGTTTAGATTGGAATATAATTTTAACTTTAAAAAAGCCTAAAGAAGATATTGAAAATTATAATTATATAGGAATAAGAGCATATTCTTTTTTTGATTTCACTCAAAATAATAATAACGATGTATATATAAAAAGCAAAATAACAAATATAACAGAAGATATGTTTTCTTATATTATAACATCTGTTCCAATAAACAGTGACAGTCAAATAACATGGAGATTAGATAAACAAAATTATAAAGATACATACAAAATTGGAATGGAATTAAATTTGGGAATACATGATAATGATATTATATTTTTAAAATAAAAGACAGCCATCAAAAAATAGCTGCCTTTTATAATAAATAAAAATTATAATTTATTAATTACAATCAATATCTATATAATCACCTAATTTGAAATGCTTATTAAAATCGGCATAATGATCTAAAGTCTTTCTCTTTATAAATTTACCATCGCCTTTATTTCCTAAGAACTTATTATCCTTACATACAATTTTACCTCTTGATATAACTGTATCAATAGAGCATAAAAGTTCCATTCCTTCATAAGCAGTATAATCACAAGCACCATGCATATTTGATTTTGTGATTACTGATTTTTTATTAGGATCTATTATAGTGATATCAGCATCAGCATTTGGAATAATAGCACCTTTTTGAGGATAAAGTCCGTATATTAAAGCTGGGTTATAGCATAAAGTTTCAACGAATTTGTTTATGCTTATTCTTCCCTTCATAACTCCTTCAGAGAACATCAAAGGATATCTTTCTTCAACTCCGCCTGCACCATTAGGGCATTTAGTAAAATTATCTTTTCCTTTTACCTTATCAGTTTCATAATTAAAAGGACAATGATCTGTAGCTATTACTTGAATATGTCCGTCTGCAATGGCTTTCCATAATCTGTCGCAGTCTTCCTGTTTTCTTAAAGGAGGAGACATTACAAATTTAAGTCCATCTTCTCTATCATATTCTTTATCAGTTAATACTAAATATTGAGGGCAAGTTTCAGAGAAAATATTTTTATGTCCTAAAGCTCTGGCATTAACTATTTCATCAACACTTTTTGAAGCGGAAGTATGAACTATATAAACAGGAGCATTTCCGGCTACAACAGATAAATGTATAATTCTATTAACTGCCTCAGCTTCAGCCTCTGCTGGTCTGCTTATAGGATGATAATGTGCAGAAGTTTTACCTTCTTCAACAAATTTCTTCTTTAAATATTCCACTACATAATGGTTTTCAGCATGAAAAGCAGAAACTCCATTAATCTCTTTCATCTTCTTTAATACTCTTACAACATTATCATCTTCTATTTTATAGTTATAAGTTAAATATAATTTTGTACTTTGCAAACCTTCTTCTTTTGCTAATACTTCAAGTCCTTTAAGCACATCTTCATCAACATGCTGTAAAACTCCATGGAAGCTATAATCAATAACAGCATTATTATCAGCAAGAGTATGATAATATTTTAATTGATGAAATACATCGCAGTCTTTAGGGCCAAATCCCATATGATCAACTATAGTGGTAGTACCGCCGCAAGCAGCAGCAATAGTACCAGTATAGAAATCATCAACTGCCCTTCCAATACCAACATCTATATCCATATGGGTATGAACATCAATTCCGCCGGGCATTACATATTTGCCTGAAGCATCAATTATTTCTGCATCATCGCATTTGAAATTGATTCCTATTTTAGAAATTTTTTCATCTTCTATCAATACATCAGCTTTATAAGTTTCTGAAGCATTAACTATAGTACCATTTTTTATAATAATCTTTTTCATTTTATGATCCTATTATTTATTAGTTTATTAAAATAATATAATTATTTGATATATAAGTTTTAATTTATATATTAAAATTAATTACTAAATTTATCTACCTACTATTATATATAATTATGAGCTGTTTATATCTAGTAAATGATTCTATCCTTATTCTGCGAATTTACTAGAGCTCAGAATTTTTTTATTTCTTTTGTTTATACATAAAAAAATTATTCACTCGCTCTGCGTACCTTCGGTAAAATATCTGATAAGTTTACTTATCAAATGCTCAGAATTTTTTTATTTCTTTTGTTTATACATAAAAAAATTATTCGCTCGCTCTGCGTACCTTC
>NZ_CALXRM010000069.1 GCF_944390845.1 uncultured Brachyspira sp. | reverse complement strand
TTTATAGCAATTTAAATTATAAGGAATACCTTCTTTTTTTAAAATAAAAGTGTGCAATATCTATGGCTCTTAAACAAATTTAATTTTTATTTATCTTTATAACTTTTGGAGCCTTGCTTCTTCTAGTGAGTGTCCTTTTTTTAGTATTTTTATTATTCTTAAAGTTAGCTTCAGCAATAGACATTTTATTTTCTTCATCATCTTTTTCATCATTGTTGTTTTCATTTGTTTCTATAGTATTTATTTTGTCGCTTTCTATTTCAAGAATAGTATTTTTTATCTTTTCTACCTTCCAATCAAAATCATTTTCTTTATCCATTAGAACAGGTATTATTAATTGATTTAGATTATCTTTATCAAAATATACTCCGGAACCTTTAGTATTAATTAATTTAATAAGTTTATCAGTATCAATTTTAGAATACTTATCCAATTTAAGATATATATTATAATGACCTTCCATAACAGATAATACTCTTACTCTCTTTAATATAACTTTAAGCCTTGCTATATCAAAAATATCATCTAATTCCTTTGGAAGTTTGCCGTACTTATCAATCATAAATTCTTTAGCATAATCAATATCTTCATCGCTTTGAGAACGCATTATAAGTTTGTAGGCTGATATTTTCTCTTTTGAATCTGCTATATATGAATCTGGTATAAATAAATTATGCTTTAAATCAATAACAGTATCAAAAGTAACTTCTTTTATTTCACCTTTATATTCATTGGTAGCTTCTTCAAGCATTTGAGTATAAAGTTCATAACCAACTTGATATATCATTCCAGACTGTTCTTTACCCAATATATTACCAGCACCTCTTATTTCTAAATCACGCATAGCAATTTTAAATCCTGCTCCAAGGTCTGTATGTTCTGATATAGCCTCAAGTCTTTTATAAGCAACTTCTGTTAATGCTAAATCGCTAGGGTAGAACATATAAGCATAAGCCTCTCTGCCGCTTCTTCCAACTCTTCCTCTTAATTGGTATAATTCAGATAAACCTAATTTATTTGCATTATCTATTAATATAGTGTTGGCATTAGGTATATCAATTCCATTTTCTATTATTGTAGTTGAAACTAAAATATCATATTTATGATTAATGAAATCGCTCATTATTTTTTCAAGCTGATGTCCTGTCATTCTTCCATGAGCTACACATATTCTTGCCTGAGGACAAAGTTTCTTTATCATTAAAGCAAATGATTCTATAGTATCTATTCTGTTGTAGAGATAGAATACTTGACCATCTCTTTTTAATTCTCTTTCTATGGCATTAACAACAGCTTCTTCAGTAAACTCTGTAACAAAAGTTTTTACAGGAATTCTATTTAAAGGAGGAGTTTCTATTACACTAATATCCCTTATTCCAGTTAAAGCCATATTTAAAGTTCTTGGTATTGGAGTTGCTGAAAGTGTAAGAACATCTGTTTCTAATCTAAGTTTTTTTAAAGCTTCTTTATGCTTAACACCGAAACGCTGCTCCTCGTCTATTACTATAAGACCTAAATTTTTGAAATCTATGTCTTTTGATAAAAGCATATGAGTTCCTACTATCAAATCGCATGAACCATTTTTTATTAATTCTTTATTCCTTTTTGCTTGTTTGCTAGTTACAAATCTATTTAATACTTCTATTCTTACAGGGAAATCTTCAAATCTTTTTTTAGCATTATTATAATGCTGTTGGGATAATATTGTTGTAGGGCATAATATAGCACATTGTTTGCCTGCCATTATAGCTTTAAATACAGCTCTGAATGCCACTTCTGTTTTACCGAAACCAACATCTCCACATACGAGCCTATCCATCATTTTTCCGCTTTCCATATCATCTTTTATATCATTTATCGCTCTTAATTGATCAACTGTTTCTTCGTATTTGAATGAAGCTTCAAAGTCATCTTGCCATTGTGTATCAGGCCCGTAAACATTTCCTCTAATATTAGACCTTATAGCATATAATTTAATTAATTCTCTAGCAGTTGCTAATGCATCTTCTCTGGCTTTACTCTTTATTTTATCCCAAGCACTTCCGCCTAACTGTGTTAATTTAGGAGCTTCTCCATGTCCTGATATATATTTCTGTACGAAGTTCATCTGTTCTACAGGTATATAAAGTTTATCGCCTTTTGCATATTCTAATGTGATATAATCTTTTTCTTTTCCATTAGACATTTTTCTTGTAAGGCCTAAATACTTACCAATACCATAATTGACATGTACAGCATAATCTCCTACATTCAAATCAACAAATGTTTCTATTAAGTTTTTATTAACTTTAGGAATTTTGCGTACCTTTTTTCTTTTACGTCCGAAAACTTCCCAATCGGCTATGAATATTGTTTTTATATTGTCTTTTATAAATCCTGATGACGTCTGAGTGGTTATTATATAAAAATTATTTTCATTTTTTGAATAATCATAAACTATTCTATCTTCTTTTTTTGTTTCTTCTAAAACAACTTCTTCAACAGTATTTTCTTCATTATTATTATTTGAATCTTGAATAATATTTTCTTTTTGATTATTATTTTCTTCAGTTTCTTGTATTTTTTCTTTTTCTTCTTTTTTCTCGTCTTCTGGTGCTATTACTATAGGGGATAAATCCTGCATTATTTTATAAAATCTATTTGCCTGATCATAATGACCAGTAGAAAGTATTATAAGATAATCTTTTTCTCTGTATTCCCTAACATAATCTAAAAAGTCAGTAAGCCTTGATTTGAAAGATATGCCTTCAAGAAAATTAAATTTATGTATATTAATATCCGTTATAAAAGGTGATATATTGATTGCTTTGCTGGCTATTTCAGAAAAATAATTATTATTTATGTATAGGTTTTCAATGTCGCCTACTATTCTAAACATATTATCTATATCATTGAAATTTTCTCTTATTGTATCTAATACATTTATCAATTTTGTTTTTAGTTTTAAAGCATCATCTATAAATATGTATCCGTAATCAAAATAATCAAATATAGTTTCCAAATTATTATAAAACAAAGGAAGTAAATTTTCACTTCCTGCGAAGTATTTTCTTTTACTTATGCTGTCTTTTAATTCAGCTTCAAGTTCATTATTATTTATGAATTCCTCCACCGCAGTATCACTGTATACAACTTCACGAACCGGATAAATTACAATATCTTTTATGCTTTTGAAAGATCTTCCGTCTTCTATATTAAAAAGTCTTATGCTTTCAATTTCTTCATCAAACATTTCTATTCTTATAGGATTATCATATTCCACAGAAAATATATCTACTATGCTTCCCCTTACTGAGGCAGTACCTTTTTCAGCTACTTCTCTTTCTATGACATATCCTAAATCATATAATTGTAATCTTAAATTCTCTAAATCTAATTTGTCGCCTACATGAAGTTCTATATAAAGTTTTTTTATATCTTCACGGTTTGCTATTTTTCTAGTTATAGCATTAATAGTGGTAACTACAATACATTTCTCTTTATTTAATAATTTGTATAAAATATTTATTCTGTCTTGTGCTATATCTGTAACAGGAGACATTTTTGTAAATGGTACTGTATCATAATCTGGAAAATAGTAATTAGTTATATTATAGAAATTTAAAGACTGACTTAAAAGCATAGCATCGCTTTCATTTTCTTTTATTATTAATATGCTGTTTCCTTTAAAAAATAGCGAGGCAAAAAATAATGCATCGCTTCCGCCTTTAAGTCCTGTAATACTTGTTGATTTTTCTATATCGAAATTTAAAAATTCTTCACTGTTTATAAACTTTTCTACTAATATTTTTGCTATAGATTCATTGTTAAACATATTGATTTTACCACTTATAAAGTCATAAAAATATTTTGCTATAATATAAGTAATATTTTATTAAATAGCAATAGATGAACAATAATATATTAATGAAAAAAAAAATATATATTGATAAATAAATCAAATGCCGACAATATATAGTAATAATTATTTTGTATATTTGTATAATGGAAAACTTATTATGAAACCATATATCGTGTGTATTTTACTATTTTTGATTACTTCTTGTGCTTCTAATACAAAATTAGCTGACGGTGGAAAAAATTATAATAGTGTATGGATAAAAAAAGTAAAAGGCAAAAGTGTAATGGCTCCGAACGGCTATTTATATGTATTTAAAGATAATGGAAATGTAGAATACAGAATAAATGGAATGAAAAGAGGTTCAGGTACATTATTATATGCTGAAACTCCGACTAATGCCTATTATTATGAAAAAATGCCTTTAAAATATGTGGCTAGAGAGGTAAGAGATTCTATACCAGATGATAATGTAAAAATGGTTGTTGGTTTTATACTTGATAATAATAATAGATTAAAAATGACTTTAGGATATACAAGAGAGTATAAGCAAAGATTAGCAGATTGGAGAAAAAATAATTTAACTATATATAATACTTTACGTGAAGGTAAAGATATGTCAGAATATCCTATTCCAAATCCTGAAGAAGTAGATAATAGAAATATTATAGAATTTGGTGTATTAAGATAATTCCATAAATTTTAATATCTAAATAATTTTATTTAACTTTATAAATCATAATATTAAAAATCTGTATACTTAAACGGTAACATTTTGTATATGCAATTATAATTATTAATAATATATACATAAACAACTATACTTTGTCAAAAATATAAATTTATTTTGACAAAATATATTTGTTTAGGTATAAAAAAACCTGCATATATAAAAATATACACATGTTTATATATTTTATCTGTTTTAATAAATATTAATTATTTGAATATATCATTAGTAGCATCATACCAGAATACGAAATCCAAATACTCCATTGGAATTTTTTCGCTTTTTGAATATTCCACTAAATTAGATTCGCATTGAAGATAATTATTTTTTGTAAGGCTTGTTTTTGGAGTCATACCTTCAGGCAAAATACTTAATTTATCCATTACACGCATTATATGTCTGTCAAGTATGGCAATCTTTTGTCCGAACCCTATGTTTCTAAGAAAATGACTTGCTTCTTTAAGTCCGTAGCCTTTAACTTCTTTTGCTAGCTGATTTCTTAATTCTACCATAGTATCATTTTTTACAGCTTCATTAATTCTATCTTTTAATATAAATTGTCCCTTTGGAAAATAAAGTTTTCTAGCAAGAACTATATTATCAGCTTTCATATTATGAAATCTTACATGTTTTATTAATATATTAGCTACTTTTTCAGCACTCCCATTAAAAAGCAAATTGTTATTGTATAAATCAATTATAGCAGCAGCACCGCTTCTTGCCTTTGTCTGAGGTGTGCATATACAAAATGCCAATTCAGCAAATAATCTTTTATCATTATCTCTTTTAAAAACTCTCTCAAAATATTCAAGTCTTCTTTTCATTCTCTCATGAAGTACTTTATCTTTGTATATTTCCATCAAATGTTTAGCGTATTCCTTATCCATAATCAGCCCCTATAATAAAAGTATATTGATGATACTATTATATAAATTAAATTTCAATATATTGAGCATATTGTATAATCTATTTTCAATATTAATTCAATTCAAAAGTATAATGAGTAACAGCCTCATCAGGGCGGAAATAGTCATTACCCTTATCCTTAATCATCTTAAGCATTTCTGCCATAGCTTTATAGTATAAGAAATAATAGTCATACTTTTTATAATCTTCCATAGTTTTAGAAGCCTCAAGTAAGGCATAATATTTTTGTGAAAGATTTAAAGCAGTTTCATATTGTGTATTAAGTTTAAACTGTCTGTCATAATCAACTAAACGCACTATCTTATTATTGAAAGTAAATAAATCAGCTCCGCCGTTTTCCCAACCTATTACAGAAGTTATTTCATTATTAGGTACAACATTAACCCAGTCGGATTCCTGTGCTTTATCTGGAGGAACTGAAGATACTTGCAGCTGATAAGCACCAGATTTTTTAACATACTCCTCTGTAACAATGAAATTAGTTTCAAGTCTATCAACAGTTTCCATAATCTCTTTTATTGGAGGCATAGGATAAGTAATATTAAAAGTCCTATAATATTTGCCGTTTAATTCAGTATAAGAAGGCTCTAAAGGCGTACCGTTAGGAGCTTCATAGTTTCCAACAGTATCATGAAGCTCATCTGTTCTAAAACGTTTTAATTGACTCAAATTTACATTTTTTTCTTCTTTCCAATTTATACCGTCTTCTGTTGACCATATTCCATTTTTATCGGAATAATTAGCATCCGTAACATTATACCAACAGTCACGTATTATAGTACCATCATATTTTTCATAATCACCATATTCAAAATGATACTCCCATCCTCTACCTATATATAATTTATTATTACCCAAATAAAAATTTACATAGTTTCTTTTTTCTTTAAAAGGAAATTCATTAGTAACCCAATTTTTATTATCTGAAGTATCTTTATTAATATCTACAATATAATATTCTCTATTACATGTAGAAAAATTACCTGCTGATGGATCTCTAAATCCTGTGGGGTTTTCATCTATAAATGTTCTGTCAAATTTAGCCAATAGTTTTCCATTAATATAAATTACATTATAAGCAGCTATACTTTCAGTTCCTAATCTTCCTTGTATAGTTGGATCATTAAAATTAGTATCAGGCAAATAATATGTTTTGCCCATTGTATCAGCAGAGTCAATCCAATTTATAAGATCACTGGATTCTCTATTTTTATAATATACAATATAATCTTTTCCTGTAACAAGCCTCCATGAATCAACATCCTGAAAATTGCAGTCAGGAAAATAATATTCTGTAACAGTATAACTGCCTTTTCCTTTTGCTCCTACACTTATACGAAGTCTATTTGCTTCTATTATCAATTTTTTTGAATTTAAATGTTTCCAGCATTCGGTTTCTTCTAAATTTCCTAAATCAATATCGTATATTTTTGTTATTGTGCTTCCGTCATTTTCTAGTTTTAATATTGCTGCTTTGCCTGTAGGATTAAGTGTTTTAGTTTCAGGCTTGTATTCATATTCATTAGTTGCTAAAACATACCATTCGTTTTTGAATTTAAATCTTCTTCCGTATCCGCCGAATACTATACCATCTGGAACTACTTCTGGTTTCACTTCGATTGGCTTTTCTTCAATATCTCCTTCCTCTGGAGGCGTTGGGAGAGGAGTTGGGTTTGGGTAGTCTGGTATTTCTTCTTTATCATCTTCTATATTTGGAAATGCTGTTGGGGGCGGTATATTGTTTGGCCATAATAGATTTACTTTTTTACATGACATTATCAATATTATTATTAAAATTAATAAAAGTAATATAAAGTATAACTTATTTTTCATAATATTACCCTATTGCGAATACATAAATTTAATAAACTTCTATATATAAATTAAAACCATATCTATAATTTTATACAAATTAACATACAATTAAATATAATTTTATGATATAAATATCCTCATACATTAATACGTAAAATTAAAAATATTCCTAAAAATTTATATTGCTAATCATAATTTTTTGTTAATAAAATTCTTTTTCATAAAATAATATAAATATTTAGTATATACCTAAACGACTATATTTTGTATATTTAAGAATTAAATATTAACAATATCATTGATATATTTATAATGACTATAATATTGATTAATTAATATATTTAATTTATAATACAAAAATACAGTTTCAATAAAAATTATTAATCATTATTAACGATAATATTATTAACTATAATAAAAGAGAATTTTATGGCTAAATTATTAATATCAAGCGATTTACATTTGAGTATGCAGGAAAAAGAATATTCACTTTCCGTATTAGATGAAATAATTGAGTATGCAAAGGATTATGATGCCTTAATGCTTTTAGGTGATACTTTCAATACTTTTGAAGATTTACAGGGATTAAAAGATATATTTTCAAAAAAGATGGAAGATTATCAAAAAAATGTATATTTACTCAAGGGTAATCATGAAAATTTAAAATCTAATGGCATAACATTAAGTAAATTGAAATTTCCTGAAAATGTTATAGTGATAGAAAATATAACTTTTTTTAATATTGATGATTTGGATATTGCAGCTTTGCCTTATAGTGAAAAATATATTATAGATAATGAATTGAATAAAAAAATAGAAAGTTTAAATGCCAATAATAGAATATTAATAGCTCATGGAATAGTTGAAGGCACATTATGGGCTATCGAAGAAAATGAAGAAGCAGCAAGCATACCTATAGATATAATAAAAAAAATAGATCCTAACTTTGCAATAGTAGGGCATATACATAAACAAATGGAAGTAAATATTGATAATATAGATATAATATATACTGGTTCTGCCAGAGTATGGAGAAGAAGTAAATCCGAAATGGGTACAAGAAGATGTTTATCTATAGATATTAAAAATGGAAGCATAAATAAAACATTTATAAATATAAAAAATGCCGGTGAATATAGAGTTTATGAAACTAATATTTACAGCTTATCTAGTTTGGATAAAAAAGCAGAAGAATGGAATATTAATGATATTATAGATATAAATGTTTACGGCATAGCAGAAGATGAAAATGAAGTTGAAGAAAAAATAAATGCAGTAAGAAATAAATATTCAAAATATGTAAGAGAAATTAATATAAAAACAACAAAATTATTTTTATTAGAAAATGCCTACAATGAGAGCATTATAAAGGAATTTTTGTCTATAGCTGAAGGATATGAACTGGATACACTTAATGATGAAGATTTAGAAATAGTTGAACTTGCTAAACGTATAGGCATAGAAAAAATATATGCTGCTTTGCAAAGTAAAAAATAAATCAAAGTAAAAAATAATTTTATGATTCTATTTTTTCTATTTTTTCAATGAATCTTTTTGCTAAAATTTTTGCATCAATATTTTCTATGCATATATGATTATTAGGACAATTTTTTCTTTTGTAGCATCTGGCACATTCTAAATTTTCAACTCTCATAGTTTCAGAATTTTTTGCTATAGGGCCAACACGCACTTCACTGGTAGGGCCGAATATTGCTATTAGCGGTTTTTGGAATGCACAGCCTGTATGCATTGGAAATGAATCTACTGTTACCATTCCTTTTGAATTTTTTATTAAATAAGCTAATTCCGGTAAATTAAAAAGTCCTGCAGAATTTAATACATTATTGAAACCTGCTGATATCTCTGCACATTCTTTCTCATAATCTGAAGTAGCTGATAATACTATTTGTATATCTTTTAATTTTTGTATTTCTTCTATTATCTCTCTTGATTTTTTTACGGATAAATCTTTAGTATCCCATCTTGAGAAAGGGGAAAAAACTACATATTCCTTATTAATATTAAAATTACTGTTAATAGTATATTTTATATGTTCTACTTTTTTATTAAACTGTTCAGCTATATTGTCAGGTAGAAAATAGTCCAAATCAGTACCATCATCTGGACAGTCTATAAATTTTAAAAATGATATTAATCCTACTATAGCATTTATATCTTTATAATAATTACTTTTTACTCCAAACCATTTTCCTTTAGCGTATTTCTTTTTTGCATGACATAAATATAAAAATATAACACTCCTTTCAAGTCCTTGTAAATCCATAGCTATATCATAATGCTCTTTTCTTACTTCTTTTATATGTGAAAAGAAATCTCTTATTGTAGAGAAAAATAATAAAGGAGATTTAAATATTTCATTTTCGTATTTATATATATCTAAAACATATAATTTATTTATATAAGGATTATTTTCTAATATTCCTAATGCTCGTTTATCTGTTACAACATCAATAGTGCAGTCTTTATTCCATTTTTTTAATGCTCTTATAACAGGAGTCATATGTAAAACATCACCTAAAGATGTTTGCTTTATTAAAAGTATTTTCATAATAATAAACCTTATAAATAATAATATAATAATGATACATATATTTTAATAATAATCAAGAAAAAAATAAAAAATACTATAAATAGTATTGACAATCATTACTTTATATAGTAATATTACTACATAAAGTAATTATATAAGGAATGAACAATGAAAAGGAATATTATAATAATATCAGTAATTTTATTAGTATTTATTACAACATTCAGCATAAGCAAAGCTAATAATGTTAGTAAAATAAAAAATGAAAATATCATCAATATAGGTATAAGTCAGATGATAGAACATGACGCTTTAGATTTAATTTATAAGGGAATAGTAGATGAATTAAATAAATATTATAAGTCCAGTAATAAGAAGATAGTTATAGATTATCAGAATGCACAAGGAGAACAGGCAAATTGTAATACTATAGCACAGAAATTTGTAAATGATAAAAATGATATAATAATAGCAATAGGAACACCTTCTGCACAATCGGTTGTAAATTTAACAAAAGACATACCAGTAATAGTTTCTGGAATAGGCGATCCAATAGGAGCAAGATTAGTAACTAATTTAAATAAGCCTAATGTAAATGTAACCGGAACTATAAATCTTCCTCCTATAGAAAAACAAATAGATTTAATGCATAAATTATTACCTAATGCCAAGAAAATAGGACTTTTATATTGTTCAAGTGAAATCAATTCTATATATCAAATAAAATTAGCAAAAGAAAAATTTGATTCTTTAGGATTGGAATATGTTGATTTAACTGTTGCTAATGCTAATGAAATAAATCAAATGATGTTAAGTGCTGTTAATAAAGTTGATGCTATATTTTCTCCAACTGATAATATAATAGCTAATAGCATGGCTAATGTGGCAATGATAGAAGAAAGTGAAAAGTTACCTGTCGTTTGTGCTGATGCTGGTATGACCAAAATAGGAGGAACTGTTACATACTCTGTTGATTATTATGATATGGGAATACTTACAGCTAAAAAAGCTATAGAAGTTTTGGAAGGAATAAAAGATATAAAAAATATACCTTTAGAAACAGTTGATAGTTATAATTTTGTAGTTAATACCAATATGATAAAAACATTGGGACTTACTATACCAGAAGATATAATGAAATAGATTAATAGAAGAAATAACAAGCTTACAATATTTATTTTTATTGTAAGCTTATTATTTTGTACAAAAAAGGATATATTTATTAGTTGAAAAAAGTTTTATTTATTAATTTTTGAATGCTTCAAATTTTAAATAATAAAATGAAAAATATTTTTTAACAAACTTAAAAATTTTTAGTATATACCTAAACAACTATATTTTGTCAAAAATAATTTTTTTAAATTTTAAATATCTGCAGGGCTTTGCCCACCACTTTGTGTGCTTCGCAAGCACCCCACTTCTTTTGCGACCGAAGGGAGTACCTTTAGGTATGCCACAAAGAAGCTATATTCTCGACAAGCTCGGATACGCTTCGCGAAAGGCTACATATAGGCTTTAATTTAAAAATTATCTTACATGTAAGACAAAATTAGTATGATTTAGTACTAATTCTATCCTTGCACTTTTTGGTTCTTTGACGAAGTCCGCAGAGCGTATGCGGCGGGAAAAAGTTGACTAAAAAAATGACAAACTCTAAAACTTTTAGTATAAATTAATTTTCTGATAGTAAATATTTCTCCTCCAATACTTTTAAAGGCTTACTTAATTGTTTTGCTGTAAATCCAACAAGAATAGCTCCAGCAATAGTACCTTCTCTCACTCCTTCTAAATGTCCCACAAATAACATAACAGTAGTAATTGATATCAATACCAATACAACATCGAATGCTATTTTTATATTGCCGAATTTAACAGAAAATACTTTACAAATAGCAAGTACAACACCTTCTCCCGGAGTAGTAACTAATTTTGCCATGATCTCTAAACTAACACCTAAGCCAAGTAAAAGTATGCCTAATATGCATAATCCCCATTGCTGAAAATAATTTGAATAAGTTATATTTCTTATTAAATATTGAGAGAAGTCTATCATAATACCGAATAAAACAAGTGCCGGTATTTGAAAAAGCTGAAATAAATCATAATTTTTTCTAAGAAGAACTATTTGTAATAATATAAAAATAATATTTATAATTATAGTTGTCTGACCAACAGATAAACCTGATATATGGCTTGTTACATAAGGCACACTTGAAATAGGTGATATTCCTAATGCAGCTTTAATAGAAAATGCTATACCTAATGCCATAATAGCAAGTCCTGCTATTAATATAATACATCTTTCAATAAAATGAGATTTGAAAATTTCTTTGTTCATATTCAATTCCTTTTTTAAATTTTTTTTAGTGAATCACATATATTCGTTAATAATCTTTTTAATTCTTCCTGTTCCTGATCAGATAATCCTACGGTTGCAATATCTTCAGTATTTTTGAAAATGACTTGCATGTTTTCAGCAGCTTCAATACCTTTATCTGTTAAAGAAACATATAGAGATCGTCTGTTTCCATCTTTTTGTTTTCTTATAATGAGTCCTGAATGTTCCATTCCTAAAAGTATGCTTCCAACAGTTGCTTGTTCTATTTCTAAATAATTGGCTATAGTTTTTTGATCAGCTTCTTTAAATTGATGTAAAAAATACAATACTTTTGGCTGACCGGATGTAAGTCCTATTTTATTTGCTTCGCTTATTATTTTGCGGGCGAATATAGAATTAGCTTTCATTAATAAAAAATGCAGATTCTCCAAAGTAAGTATCCTTATAGTAAGTGTTGTTATAATAAGAAAGCTTATTATATATCAAGAGTAAAAAAGTCAAATTTTATATACTGGGTATAAGTATATAAAAAAATATAAAAAGATATTGACTTTTGATTAAGTTAGAGTATACTAATAAAATAAATAAAAAAATAAGAGAGGAAAACAAATATGTCAGTACAAGAATTAAAAGCAGATAATTTTAAAACTGTTATCTCTGAAGATAAAGCTACATTAGTTGATTTTTTTGCTGAATGGTGCGGACCTTGTAAAATGCAAACTCCTGTATTGCATAAAGTAGCAGATCAATATTCAGATAAGATGAATTTTGGAGCTGTTAATGTTGATGAAGCTGAAGAAATCGCTGCTGAATACGGTGTTCAATCTATACCTACTTTAATAGTATTTAAAGGCGGTCAATTAATTAAAAGAGCTGAAGGTATGAAAAATGAAGCTCAATTAAAAGAGTGGTTGAAAGATTATCTATAAGATAAAAGTATACACTAATTTTATTTTTAGCCTAATTTTCTTGTAAATTAGGCTTTTTTTTATTCTAAATTGATATATAATTCTTGAAAACGCTATATAAATTTTTAAGGTAAAATATGTTTAGTACAAGCAATAAATTAATAGAAAATATATCAAATGAATTTCATATAAATGATGAAGAATCAAATCAAATTATAAATAAACTTTTTCAAAAAGTAACTTTTTCAATATTAAATGGAAATAGATTCTATATGGATAAGTTGGGTATTATAAGTTTGAATGAAAATAAAGAAATACTATTTTCAAATGAAGAAGATGGAAGTTTTGATGATTCATTAGAGTCTATAAGTATAACAAGTAAAGATATAAAAGACATATTTTTAGAAAAATCTATTTATAAAAGCATATTTAAAAATATAAAAGATATTTCAAAAGAAGAAAAAGTACATATAGAGAATTTTGGTACATTTTTAGGAAATAAAATAACTTTTGAAGCTGATAAACATTTGAAAGATATAATTAATAACTATAATAATGAAGAAGTTGTTGAGGATATTTTAGAGGAATTGGACAATCAAATAATCAGTAAAAGAGCAGAAAACAAAAATGATGAAAATTTAGAAGAAATAGTAGAAGAAGATAATAATATAATAAGCGATATATGGAAGAATAAATCATATAATAATATAGATTTAAACAGTATGATAAAAGCTCTCAATGAGAAAAAGGATAATGAAGAAGCAAATAATAATGAAATAAATGGTAATATAGAAGAAAAAGAAGAAGTTTTAAATGTCGATAATAATAGTAATTTGGAAGATAATTCTGAATCACAAAAGACTGATAATGAAAACTCAAATTATTCTGCGGTAATGAGAGAGTATACAGAGGAAGAGCTTTTGGATATTAATAATTTCGACAGTGATGATTTGAAAGATGAAAATAAAGAAGCTGAGAAGTCAATTGATTATCCTGTAATGAAGGAATATACAAAAGAAGAACTTTTGGATCCTAATAATATTGATGCAGATGAATATGATGCTGCAGAATATAATAGAGAGATAAATGAAAAAGTAGAATCAGAATTATTAAGTACAAATAAAAAACAGTTTAAGGAAATCAATAGGAACAATATGGATAATATGAACAATTCAGAGAGTAAAAAGTCTGAATCATCATTAATAGGCGGAATATTCAAAGTAGCTTGTATAATAATATTTATACTAATAATTGGGGCTGTAGTGTCTGTTTATTATGGCAGTAATAAGCATGTGGCAGAAAATAATATAGGAAATCAGAAACTTTATGATATAGTAGATACATTCTTTAATGATATGGATTCTGTTAATCTATCATATATAACATCTAAAGATATGTATTATTGGGATGTAGCAAAATCATTGTATGGAGATTCTACTTATTGGCCTTTAATATACAGTTATAATAATGATAAATATAAAATAAGCAATATTATAAAGAAAGGAAGCAGTATATCATATAGAAATATGCCTAGCTTTTATGCTGTAAAAGATGTTAAGTATTTGGATAATACATTATCAAAATGTTATATGGCAATTTATCCTATATTAGTAAATGATAAAAAGTTTAATCATGCTTTATGGGCATTAAAATTATCAGCATATTATGATTTGAATGTATTTAAAAATAATTCTAATATGATACCTCCAAAAACATATTCTAATATTTTAAAAGAGAATAGTTCTACAAAAAGTGCATATAGTGATATTATAAAATATGGACAATTAGATGAAAATGCTTTATTATCATTTGTGGAAACAATAAAACAAAAATTGGGAATGTCAAAATGAAAGTTGTAACTACAGAAGATTTAATTAATATAGATAAAAAAACCACAGAAAAGATTCCTTCTATATTATTAATGGAACATGTGGCTAGCGAGATTTTTTATTTATTATTGAAAAGACATAGAAAATTATTGTATACAAAAACTGTGTATATTTTTTCATCTGTTGGAGGAAACGGAGGAGATGGTCTTGCTATAGGAAGATATCTTATACAAAATGGATATGATGTAAAAATATATATAACAGGCAATCTTGACAGGGTAAATAAAGATACTTATGCTAATTTTAATATATTAAAATCTATGAATGTAGATATAAGTTATTTAGGAAGTGAAGAAGATGTTTATAATGCTGTAGAAAATATTGAAAGAAAATCTATAGTACTAGATTCATTATTCGGAACTGGAGGAAACAGACCATTAGAGGGCATTCAAAAAGTATTAATTGATAATTTGAATCAAATGGATGTTTTGAGAATAGCTATAGATATACCTTCAGGACTTGCTTCTAAAATAAATGATTATGATAATGTAAACAGCTGTTTTAAAGCTGATGAAACTTATACTGTATGTTTTGCAAAAGATATATTTTTCTTATATAGAACTAGAGAATATATAGGAAAATTATTTATGATAAAGTCTATATTTCCGGAAAGTATATTGGATAGTTGGGGATATAAGGCTAAATTAATAGATTATAATGAGAAGATAAATATAAATAGAAATGCATTCTTCAGCAAAAGAGAACAAGGAATGTTATCTATAGTAGCAGGAAGCGATGATTATATAGGAGCTGCCGTATTATCAGTACATGCTGCTTATAGACTTGGAGTAGGGTATATAAGATTATATGTACCTAATGGAATAGTTAAAAATATAAGAGATGCTATTACTCCTTCTATGCCTGAAGTGGTTATTATAGGTGTTGGTGAAGAAAATCAGAAATATTTCACTGAAAATGATATAGAAATAGTAAATTATATAAACAGAAGCAGTGCTTGTATAATAGGTTCTGGATTAGGAAGGAATATGGATACTGAAGTATTTATAAATAGTATTCTAAAACAGATAACTGTTCCTACTGTTATAGATGCTGATGCTTTATATTTGATGTTTGAAAGTACATTAAATGAACTTTCAAATAATTTTATATTGACTCCTCATATATATGAATTTGAAAAATTGACTCAAATAAATCATATAGAAACATTAGAAAACCCTTATGCTTCATTATTGAGATATAGACAAAAAACTAATGCAACTATAATATTAAAAGATGCTGTAAGTTTTTTAATGCATAATAATGATATATATATAAATTATAATCCTAGATCTTCTATGGGTAAAGCAGGAATGGGAGATGTATTTGCAGGCTTTATAGGGGCATTGCTAGCTAGAAAAATAAATGTATTAGATGCTTCAAAATTAGCATTAATAATACAGGCAAGAGCTTTCAATATTTTATCAAAGAAATTTGGAAATGACTATATACAGCCTAAGGATTTAGCTAATATATCATATAAAATATTAAAAAGGATATAAGTAATTTGCCAAGAGAAGTTTACGACCCTAAAAAACCAGAATTAGAGTTTTACAATAATAGAGAAACAAAACCTCCTGCTCCTAAAAGAGAAGTGAGCATTTTTGCAAAGAAATGGTTCATGTTTTTATATGGAACTTTTCTTACTTTATTAGTAATAGCTTTGCTTCTTTATAAAAGAGGTTTTTTTAATAATATACCATATTTTAGTGCTCTAAAAACAAGCGTACCTATAGAAGTAAAGATTAATAATCTTGAATATTATGATGATGAGGCAGTGCTTGTTACAATAGAAGTTGAAAATAATAATTATACAAATTCTATTAATGTAGAAAATTTAAAAGCTTCTTTATCATTATATAGAAATAAGAAATTAATATTTACCGGTGATGATTCTTTTTATGATGTTAAATTTCCATTGGGGCAAAGAATCGGATTTAAAATGAGTTTTGATCAAAATTATTGGCATGAGGCTAATAAATTGGAAGTTATATTAAATTTTGATACGAATTTGACTACAACTAATAATATAGATATAAGGCATTTAAAAAAATAGAATATATTTTTAGTAATAAATAATAAAACGGCATTGAATTTCATAAAGAAATATAATGCCGTTTTTTTATTATATAATTTTTATCAATTAGAATTCTTTTATTTTTTCTTTATTTAGAGTTTTTATCAATGCTTTAGCTATCTCTATAGAAGCAATTATATCATCATAAGAAGCATAACAATAATGACTATGAGCATATCTTGTAGCAACACCTAAAACAACGCTTGGAGAGCCTAAATTAGTTTTATGATAAACGGCACCATTAGTTGAACCTTTTTCACGTACTATAACTTGATGAGCTAAATTATTTTTCTTTGCTATTTCTATAGTATATTTATTTAATCTAGGATTAGTGATCATGCCTCCGTCAATTACTCTAAGCTGAGAACCTTTTCCAATTGCTCCATGTGCTCTGTCACCATAATAGAAAGTATCATCAGCAGGAGAACCTTCAAATACTATAACTAAATCAGGTTTTACTTTATTGGCAGCAACTGCAGCACCTCTTGCTCCAACTTCCTCTTGTGATGTCATCATTCCAACTAAATTAACATCTAATTTTTCATCTTTTAATGCTTTTAATGTTTCTATAACACATAAAGCACCAACTCTATTATCTATCGCTTTGGCACATATACTTTTTGTTCTTTCATCATATCTGAAATCAACATCAGGTACTACAGGATCGCCTATTTCTATTCCGAATACTTTTTCAGTTTCTTCTTTGCTTCTAGTTCCAACATCAATATACATATCTTGTAGGGTAGGCAAGCGTCTTTTATCTTCATCAGTCATAAAATGAGGAGGTTTCGATCCTATAACTCCTTTAACATATTCTCCGGAAGAAGATTTTATAACAACAGAATTTGATACTATATTAGGTATATGCCAGCCTCCTAATGTTATAAATGATAAAGTACCATTGTTATTAATATGTTCTACCATAAATCCAATTTCATCTATATGACAGTCTAATCCTACAATAGGTTTATTTTTATCTATTTTTTGTAATCCTAAATATAGATTATTGATAGAATCTCTTTCATTATCTATAAATGAAGTATTATTTTTTATAACATTTATAACGTCATCTTCAAAACCAGAAGGGCCAAATGCATTGCTCAAATCTTTCATTAAGTTTAAAATGTCATTCATAAAAAATCCTTATTATAAATTTATTTGCAAGTATGATAAATTATTTGAGTAAAATATCAATGTATATGTTGTTTTTTATATGTTTAAGAGCCATAGATATTGCACACTTTTAGTTTAAAAAAAGAAGGTATTCCTTATAATTTAAATTACTAGAAAT